>JAUWGD010000002.1 GCA_030606585.1 Dehalococcoidales bacterium
TGCCCGGTGTCCGGCTGCGGCTTGGCGATAGGTGTCCAGTCGTTGCCGACATGCTCGTCCTTGCAGGCTATCTGACAGTTGTAACACCCGTTGCACCTGTTGATGTCTATTACCATTGCCTTCATTATTCTTCACCTCCAAGCGGTTATATGTAAATCAAACCTTCAAAAATAATACACTCTGGCACTGGTTCCGGTCAACTTTGCCGGTTTAATTGACCTATCCCCAGGTCACTCACCCGGAATTATAGGTAGAAGCAGGTATGACGCGAATTCCGGGTCATGGTGAATCTGGTGCATTGTTGTCTTGCTGCTGCAGATGTGCAGGGAGCCGGGTCCGTTATCCATGCTGGCAATCTCTAACTCAAGGCGATGGCCGGCCCGGAACACGTTGGCGATATGGGAAAGGCTGATGGTATATTCATACACCTCACCCGGTTTTACCGGAATATTTTCGGTATGAATATGCCAGGGGTTCCACGGCTCGGACTTGCTCTCATCGACGGCGCGGTGTGAGGCCTTGAGCCAGCCGGCTGTCAGCATCTTCTTCGTGCCGGACTGGTCGATATCCCGGAGCGTGACATTCCAGTTGGTGTCCTGCTGGTCGATGGCGGCATAAAAACAGATGGCCATCGGCCCGATGACCTCCACGTCTCCGGTAAAAGGCGGCATTGAGTATTTAATCGAATTAACCTCGGAGGTCTCGTCAAGCGGCTGCTGCACAAAGCAGTCGGGTCCCTCATTGGATATCGGCGCCTCGGTCATGAGGCGTCCCCGGCTGCGCAGGTAGTACTTCGTCCACTGTGTCCTGGCCAGGGGCCACTCGTTCTCATAGCGCCATTCGTTGATGCCGTTAACGTACAGCTTTATCGGCGCCTCGTCCATGATACCGTTGTCAATCCCCTTCAGCCAGTAGTCGAACCACCGCAAGACCTCGTCATGCAGCTGGTACCAGGGGCGTTCGTCACTTAAAGCCAATGGCGCCATGATCATTTTCCTGGGCACGTCCACACCGTTGTAGAGCGCGAAAGCGCCATCGGGCCACATACCGACCCAGGGGCCGCCGGTATAGAGCGGCACCTTGATTTTATCGAATTTGGTATAGGGTGACCGCTCCTGATAAAAAGGCCCGTCATTGGGATTAAAGAGAAAATCGGCGAAGAGCGGACTCTTCGTCGGGTAGCGGAGGCAGCTCCAGTAAATACTGTAGACCATCAGGTCGGGGTCGCTGAGACGCTCCTTCCAGAGCTTCTCCAGCTCATCCGGGGGCGTGTTCCTAATCGTGGCGCAGACATGGTTCTTATGAGCGATGCCGCTGCCGTTGGTCTGCCCCGGGTCCATGCCCCGCCCGCTGTAAAGGCGATATATCATCGGATGGATAACGCCGCCGGAGGTGGCGAACTGGGTATAGAGGTCGCTCCATACCTCCCAGGGGAAAATGGCCTTGAGGTGCGGCGGCTGCTCGGCGGCGGTATAGGTCTGGACGCCGGCCAGGTAGGATATGCCGACCATCCCAACATTGCCATCGCACCAGGGCTGGGCGGCAATCCACTCGATGATGTCATAGCCGTCTTCGCCTTCGGTATGACCGCACATCCCCACGTACTCGCCCTCCGAGTCGCCGCAGCCCCGGACATCGGCGATAACATGGACATACCCGTTCCCCACGAACTGCCTGGTATTGCCGGACTCCATGGTGCCGTCCCAGACCAGAGAATTCTCACGTCCCTGGGGCTGCTTTACCGGCAGCACCTGTAAATCCTTGCCGTAAACGCACAGCGCCAGCAGCGCCGGGAATTTCCCTTCGGCATCAGGGCGGTATACATCAACCGCTAGTTGTACGCCGTCACGCATGGGGACAAGTACGGTTTCCTTCTCTCTGACCTGATACAACGGTTGTGAACCCTTCTCTTTTTTCATATTCGTGCTCCTCACCGAAAAAATAATATATTTTATAGTCTAGACTTTATAGACCTTACAGAGAAATGCCCTGAGAGATTCCGAACCGGTATGAGGGTCACAGGGCATATCCGCGGCTAAAACATTAACATTCGATTCCGTGAAGCCGTATTCCGGCGGCTCTTTTTCCGGGAACCACCAGCCGTGCTGGGCGTGAACGACGCCGGGGTGAATCCCCTCCGTAAGTTTCGCCCTCTGCTTAATCCTGCCCCTGGGGCTTTCAATCCAGACCCAGTCCCCGGACTTGATTCCCAGGCCGCCCGCAGTATCGGGGTGGATTTCCATTATGGGGTCGGGCGTAATTATACGCAGCGATTTAATCTGCCTGCCCTCGGAACAAAAGTACCCCTGGATTCTACCGCCGGTGGTGATTATCAGGGGATATTCTTTAAATAAATCAGGCGTCGAATAAGGACTCTCCGGAGGTTCTACATAATAAGGCAGCGGGTCATAACCCATCGCTTCAAGAGTAGAACATCGCAGTTCAACCTTGCCGGAAGGCGTGTCGAACCCTTTTTCCTCGTATTTACGGTACCGCATCTTACCCGTCAGTATTCCCAGCTCCTTGAACTCCTCGAAGGTCAGGCCGGCATTTTCCAGCGTCCAGTCGCAATACTCCCTGACATCCTTCCAGGGGAAATCATCGCCCATACCCAACCTGCGGGCAAGGTCGAACAGGATTTGCTTATCATCGCGGCACTCCCCTATCTCCGCTACTTTTTGCCTGATAAGAACGCACCAGCCCATGTGTACATCAGCCACCTCGTCATTTTCCAGCCAGCTCGATGCCGGAAGCAGTATATCCGCCATCTGGGCGGTGGGAGTCATGAACATATCGGTCACCACCGTGAAATCGACCTTCCTGAATGCCTTTGCCGTCCTGACGGGGTCGGTCTGATTGAGCAGCGTGTTACTGCCCATGACGAACAGTGCTTTAACGGGGTACGGCTGCCCGGACATGATAGCGTCGAGTAAATGGCGCGGGTGAATGACGGAGTTGTCGAGGACTTTATACTTGCCGCGGCCAATCATCTTTGCCTTTATTTCAGGCGTAATTCTTTCATGCAACGGGAGACTTTGCTCACCGTGGACGGTATGCGTTCTAACACCGGCCGGTGTTACCAGCGAAATATCGCCGCCGGGTACATCAAAATTTCCGGTGATGGCGGACAGGCAATGGACGGCGCGAACGGTTTGAAAGGTGTTTATATTCTGGTCAAGGGCATTGCCCCACTGTATACAGGCCGGTTTGGTCGTGGCGTACAGCCGTGCCGCCGCCCTGATATCTTCCGCGGGAATCCAGGTAATTTCCGCCACCTTTTCCGGTGGATACTCCTCGACCCTTTCCGCCAGCTCGTTGAAACCGGTAGTCCACCTGGCCACGAAATCTTTATCGTATAACTTCTCTTTAATTATCACATGGAGCATACCCAGTGCCAGGACATCGTCAGTGCCGGGTCGAATCTGCAGCCAGTGGTCCGCCCGGGCGGCTAAATCGGTTTTCCGCGGGTCGATTACTATCAATTTGGCACCGTTCTTCACCGCGAGGGTAACCTGATACCCGCACATGCCGTCGGCGGCGCCCGATTCCGCGATGTTACAGCCCCAGTTCAAGACGCACCTGGGTTTTACGCCACCGAACCCGTAGTAATCGCAGACATGGAACTTGCCGCTGGTCATACGCGCCGCTACTATTCTGGGGAAATAACAGTTATTGATGATACTGAGGTGATTGGGAGTGCCCCAGCAATTGGAAAACCTCATATATAGAGGAAGGAGGGGCCGCCCCGTGCCGATAATAGTAGCTACCGACTCGGCGCCGAACTCCCGCTTGATATCAAGGAATTTCTCCGCGATAGCGTCCAGCGCCTCGTCCCAGCTGATTCTCTGCCATTTATTCTCCCCCCGCGCCCCGGCTCTCCTGAGAGGGTATTTCAGGCGGTCGGGATGATACAACAGTTCCACCGATGCTCTGCCCTTGGGGCAGATGTAACCGAGCGAAGTAGGACAGTCCGGGTCTCCGGTAATTTCAACCACTCTGCTATCCTGAATGTGCACGAGAACGCCGCAGACGCCGTGACACATTCGGCACGTGGATTTAACTACTTTTTCACGGTTATTTATCATAGGTAAGATGGATGTGATAAAACATCTCTGGCGTAAACCAGTAATGACCATTTTAACCAGTTGAATTACCCTTGTCAAAGTCCGGGGATTTAAGCTAGCGTGATTTCAGCCTAAAAAACTACCCGTTTCCCCGTTAAAAAGCTGCATAGCTGACGGATTTTGCGAAATGTATTATAATACCGTAGTATATAATATAAATATTCAATATATTCTAAGGAGATGTTCGATGAGCAAGGTCTCTAACCATGAGCTTCAATCGATGGCTGATGAGATAAGAGAACAGGCAGCTCAACTGAGAGTCTTAACTTTCCTGTCATTCATTTACACCGCTGACGTCGTCAACAGGTATCTGGATATAGAAGTAGCCAGATATCCCGTCGGTCGAACCGGCTTTGGCGTCCTGCATAATCTGGTACTGCACGGTGGTACAATGATGCCGACCAATTTAAGCGAGAGAATATTCCGCTCCAAACATGCCGTAACCAGAGTGGTTGATAACCTTGAGAAACTGGGCTTCGTGAAAAGAGACGCCATAGGCAGCGATCGCAGGGTCAGGAAAGTCAGCATAACAAAAGAGGGACTGGCATTCGTTAAAGAGTCGCAGGCCGCCGGTCAGCAACGCCTCGGTCATATGCTCCTGAAGCCCCTGAATCAAAAACAGATAGAGTCACTGGGCACGATGACGAAGCAAATAAGAGAGCACACCCTCAACCTTATCGCCCATACACAGAACAAGGGTGAAATACCTCCATCGGAAGAAAGATAACTATCAACCAGGTAAAAATAGTTACCAGCATCAATTAGTTGCAGTGGGAACAATATACCTTGACAGCATAATAAATTTTTGATAGAATTAAATTCTTAATTTGTGGTAAAATCATTAATTACCTCCATCACCGTGCAAAGACACAGCCGGAATTAAAAGGAGCATTTTTCATGAACGCTAAAAAGCAGATTCCCTGTCTTGAGGGGTGGTTGACCATGCCACCGCAGGAACCTCAGCTTATAGGTAACCGGTGCCAGTCCTGCGGGCATTACTTTTTCCCGAAAGCGAAAACCTGCCGTAATCCGCTTTGCGATAAAGCAAAACCCCTGAAAGATGTGCTGCTCAGCAGAAAGGGCAAGCTGTTTTCTTACACTATCAATCATTACCCGCCCCCACCCCCATACCATGCTCCGGACCCCTTTGTACCTTTCGGTGTTGTCAGTATAGCGTTGCCCGAGGGAATAAAAGTCGGGGGGCAGGTACCCAAAGATGTCGATCTTGATTCACTGAAGGTAGACACGGAGATGGAGACGGTGAGAGAGGTACTTTATATAGATGACCAGGGGAACGAAGTTTTAAGCTGGATGTTCCGACCGGCTAAATCATAAAGTGCAATCTTACGTGTGAAAACCGATTATTAATAACTTAAGCTGTTAACTAGTAAAGGGGGATAGAAGATGAGAGAAGCCGCTATCATAGGCATAGGAATACACCCCTGGGGGAAATTCCCGGAAAAGAGCGTCCACGAACTCAACCTGGAAGTAGCCCAGATGGCGCTCAAAGATGCCAATATGGAGTGGAAAGACATACAGGGATTATTCTGCGGGCAGGACCCCTGGGCCGGCATCCAGGGCATGCTGGCGGGTTCTGCCCTGGCGCAAAACCTCGGCCTCACCGGTATTCCGGTGACCAACAATTACAACGCCTGTGCCACCGGCGGCTACGCCATGAGGACGGCCCACCTTTATATAACCTCCGGCCTTATCGATACCGCCCTCGTATGCGGGGGGAGTATTTCCCCGAAGGGAGCCTTCGGCACCACCAAGTATGATGAATTTGACGAGACTGACCTCGATAGTCAGCGATTCAGGGTTCTCGGGTCGGCCAATTTCACCGGGTTCGCCATGGCGGCACAGAGGCGTATGCAGCAATACGGACTGACCGAGGAAGACCTGGCCCTGCAAAAAGTCAAGTCCAGCAAATACGGCTCGCTCAATCCCAACGCCCGGTATCACAAGGTATACACTGTGGAAGAAATATTAGCCTCACCTATGGTGGCTTATCCCCTGCACCTCTACCAGGTATGCGCTACCAGCGACGGCGCCACCGCCTGCGTGGTGTGCAGCATGGACGTGGCTAAAAAATACACCACCAAACCGATTATCATCGCCGGAATCGGGGCTTCCAATCCGCAGTACCCCGCCCCCGGCATGGGCGGGTTCGGCAGCGACTTCAGTGAAGTCCCGCCTCCCAACGAGAATGATGCCGGTATAAAATCCACCTATAATGCTTACGAGGAGGCCGGCGTGGGCCCCGAGGACCTGGATGTAGCCAGTGTCTATGACCTGACCGGCGCCATGGAAATCCAGTGGTACGAAGATATCGGGCTATGCAAGGAAGGCGACGCGGAAAAACTGCTCAGGGAAGGCGCCACGTCTATGGGCGGCAGGATTCCGGTTTGCACGGACGGCGGCTGCACTTCTTCAGGAGAGTGCATTCCGGCTCAGGCCCTCGCGGAAACCTATGAGATAGTAACGCAGTTGAGAGGCGATGCGGGACCGAGGCAGGTTGAGGGCGCCAAGTTAGGCTTCTCGGTAAATTCGGGCAAACTGGGTAATTCCTCCGCCATTGTCTACAAGAGATAGAAACCCCGGGACTGCAGGCTGTTTCCTACCGCCCTTGCCTGCATTCCGACCTGATAAAACTAGACGAACCACCGCGTGCAACATGCTTATGGCCTTAGGAGGATGAAGAATGGATTTTGAGCTTTCCCCCGAGGAAAAGGCATTCCAGAAGGAAATACGCGAGTTTCTGGACAAGGAATGTAATGAGAATGTTGTTGCCGAGACGTTGTCTTTGCAGGGGGCAGGACCCTACTCCAAGGAGTTGCTCCGGAAAATGGGCGCGAACAGGTTACTGGCTCCCAGGTGGCCGGAGGAGTACGACGGTCGCGGCATGGGCGCTATGGCCGAGGCTATCAAGGTAGACGAGATAAATTCCCATCATGCCCCCTTTCCCCTGGACGGTGTTGAAATCGGCAATGCCCTCCTCATCAGCGGAAACGAGGAACAGAAAAAGAGGTTCCTGCCGGGTATTGCCAGCGGGGAGATCGACATTGCCCTCGGTTATACCGAGCCGAATGCCGGCTCCGACATCGCCTCGATACAGCTCCGCGCTGTAGAAGACGGGGACCACTTTGTCCTGAACGGGCAAAAGATATACAACAGCGAAGCACACGTCTGCGAATATCACTGGCTGCTGACCAGGACAGACCCTACCGCCGAAAAAAAGCACCGGGGGCTTAGCATGTTCATAGTTGATTTAAAGAGCCCCGGAATTACGATACGTCCATTGATAACCTCGGGAGGATTGCGGACAAACGAGGTCTTTTACGAAGACGTGCACGTCCCCAGAGAGAACCTGGTCGGCGAGAAGAACGGCGGCTGGGCGGTCATCATGAGCGCCCTTTACGGCGGCGGCGGGGGAGGAGGACTGGCCACCGGAACCAAGAATGTTATTAATACGCTGGTGAAGTACGTCCTTGAAGAAAAACAAGATGCCGATGAAAACAAGTGGATTCCGGAGGCAATGGCGGACCTGTATGTTAAGACCCACGTTGGGGAATTAATGGGTGTTCAAGCAACTGCCTTTGCTGACCTCAAGGTTACCCCTCCCTATGGAGGCGGCGGCGCTGTATCACGTTTACTCAGCGGCGATACAAGGCGGCTTCTATACAACACAGCCATGCAAATATTAGGGCCTTATGGTCAACTTGCCAAGGATTCCAAATGGGCACCCCTGAAGGGAGAGATATTACGCGAGTTCATGGATGCCCCACGCTGGACGATTGTCCACGGCAGCCAGGAGATTCAAAAACTGCTCATTGCTACCAGGGGCCTGGGACTACCCAGAAAGTAATATACGGAAAGGAGTCTTACAGTGGATCCTAGACTCTCTGAAGAACAGGAAATACTAAGAAAATCAGCCCGTGACTTCTTAACCGATAAATGCCCTAAAACGCTGGTCAGGGAAATGGAAAAGGATGAGAAAGGCTACTCGCCGGAGCTCTGGAAGGAAATAGCCGACCTGGGCTGGATGGGGCTGGCATTTCCGGAGGAGTACGGCGGCGGCGGCATGAGCTCCCTCGACCTGGCGATACTTCTCGAGGAAATGGGGCGGGTCTGCTTCCCCGGGCCATTTTTCTCCACCGTGATTTGTGGGGGCTTGCCCATCCTGGATGCCGGAAGCGACGCACAAAAACGGAAGTACCTGCCCGATATTATCAGCGGTAAAACTATCTTTACCCTGGCACTGACCGAGGCCAGCGGTAAATACGATGCCGCCTCCGTTAAAGTTAAGGCTACTGCGGAGAATGGAAATTATATCATCAACGGCACCAAGCTTTTCATCCCCGACGCTAATGTCGCCGACTATATTCTCTGCGTGGCCAGGACCGATGATAAGGCAAAAAAGCCCGAAGACGGCATAACCGTTTTTATAGTTGATGCAAAGAGCCAGGGTATCAGCACCACCGTGCTGAAGACAATCGCCCGGGACAAACAATGCGAGGTGGTTTTCAACGGGGTAAAAGTGCCCAAAGAAAATATCCTCGGTGAATTAAACCAGGGTTGGGGCGATGTGCAGAAGATAATTGAACGCGCCGCCATCGCCAAGAGCTGTGAGATGCTGGGGGGCATGGAGATGGTACTGGATATGACGGTGGCCTATGTCAAAGAAAGAGTACAGTTTGATGTCCCTGTCGGTGTTTTCCAGGCAGTACAGCACCATTGTGTCTATATGCTGGTAGAGGTTGAAGGCTCCAGGGCAACTGCTTATGAGGCAGCCTGGAGGTTAAGTACCGGGCGCCCCTACTCCAGTGAAGCCGCTATAACCAAGGCCTGGGTAAGCGATGCCTACCAGCGTGTCGTCGCTCTGGGTACGCAATCGCACGGGGGTGTGTCTATCATGGAGGACCATGACCTGCCATTATATTTCCGGCGGGCCAAGGCCGCCGAACTTGCCTTTGGTGATGCTCGTTTTCATAGAAAAACGGTAGCCCGGAATCTCGGGTTCAAGGTATAGTAAATAACTTGATTTTTAACCGGATGGGTATTAAAATCACGTTGCCATAAAGATAAAGGTTATCTCGGCAAAGGAGGGGTCTAATGTCGAAATTCGCGGTACGACCTTTCGGCGGGCCGGAGGCGGTCGACTGGTCGGAGAGGATAAACACCACCCGCATGAGGGAGGAAAGGCTGGCCAAAGCCCAGGCTTCCCTGAAGAAGCACGGTATAGCCGCCTGCCTGCTAATGCGTCCCGAGAACATGCGTTACGTGACCAGCACCAAAGCGGTAAATTTTATCGACCAGCTCAGATACACGGTAGCTTTTGCGGACCACGACCCCATAGTCTACGAGCTGCCCCCCGGCAACCTCTTCGGGGTGTGCCCCTGGGTTAAGCCGGAGAACCTCAAACTCGCTATCCTGTGGGCCGATGAAGCCTGCGGTCCGGCGGCCACCTGGGAAAGGGCCCAGAAATTCGCCCGGTCCATCAAGCAGGACTTGAAAGAAAAGGGCCTCGAAAAAGAAAAACTGGGCATTGATAAACTCGATGAACCCGGTCAGCAGGCGCTCAGGGAGGCCGGTATCGAGACCGTCGACGTTATGACGGCGATGCTGGAGGCGAGGGCGGTAAAGACAGAGGACGAGATTAACTGTATTATGATGGCGGTAGCCATATCCGAGGTCGGCTGGTACGCCCTTTACGAGGCTCTCAAGCCGGGTGTCCTGGGTCGGGACCTCATTGCCGCGGCTAATAAAGCCATGTACAGCGCCGGGGCTGAAGACGTCTGGGGAGTCCTGGGAGGCGCGCGCAACACCGGTATCGTACAGGTGGGCGATGTCATTACCGTGGACTTCTGCCGTATTACCTACCTGGGATACAATACCTGTTATTACCGCAACATCATTTGCGGCCGCAAGCCCAACCAGAAAGAGATGGACATGCACAAACGGAGCTACGAACGGGTGTACAACGTCATCGAAGCTATCAAGCCCGGGGTCTCCACCGCCGACGTCGCCAAGCACTGGCTGCCCGCCAAGGACAGGGGCTACCCCACCGAGGAGTATACCTGGTGCGAGGACTTAGCCCACGGCCTGGGCCTGTGGCTCTACGAATACCCCACCATCAACCGGCTCTGGTCGTTCGATTACCCCATGACGCTGGAAAAGGGCATGACCATGGCAGTAGAAGCCATGGAGGCTGACCCGGCGGTCGGCAGGACCAAACTCGAAGAGATGATAGTTATCGGCGATGAAGGCGCCGAGATTATGACCAAGATGCCCGTCAAGGACATGATGATAGCAAGTCCCATAATCATAGCCTGACAAGCCCAACAGAGGCTTAAAGAATTGGATTTTAAAAAGGAGGTACTTTCATGACTTACTCACAGGTTCCCAAGAGTTGGGATGGTGAAGCTGATGTTATCGTAGTTGGTGGTGGCAATACCGGTATACCGGCCGCCATTACGGCATACGACAAGGGAGCCAAGGTAATAGTGCTGGAGGCTTCTGGCGGTATGGCCAGTAGTCTGGCCATGATTGCCGGGGGAACGCCGTTTACCGGTACCGACCTGCAGAAAGCCGAGGGTATTGAGGATTCCCCTGACAAACTGTATGAGGAAGCCGTCAAGGTTAGCGGTGGCGACCCGGAGCTCTGGAGAGCACTGGCAGACCGTCAGGAGGAAGTCTACGAATGGCTTAAATCCCTGGGTGCCAAACCAGAAAAAGTACTTCTGGCGCCGGGACACAAAGTAAGACGCTCTATTAAATTTGAAGGCCATGGCCCCGCTCTCTGCAACATTCTCCGGAACGCCCTGAAAAAGTCGGGGATTGATGTCCGGTACAAGCATCGCGCCAGAAAACTGATCGTCGATAACGGCCGGGTCATCGGCATCACTGCCGAGTCTGGTGACAAAACTAATAGCTTCAAGGCCAGGAAAGCGGTTATTCTCGCCACCGGTGGCTTTTGTCAAAACTTGGACATCGTGAAGGAGTTTGGGCCGCAGTATGCTGATTTAGTTCCCACAGCGCCTAAAACCCATCAGGGTGACGGCCTGAAAATGGCTATGGGCATCGGCGCAGGGACGGATGGTCTGGGCTTGGCAGTATGTCCGTCCATGCCCGTAGGCGCCGAGACTCTTCAATTCGTAAATGCGGGCATACAGGGCGGCATTACCGTGGACAGGTACGGGAAGAGATTCGGTAATGAGGCGACAGAAGAACTAGGCACCTACACTGAAAAGCATAAGATATGTCTGGATCATGACCCAACCGGTCTGCACATTACTGTTTCCGACCAGGCGATAAAGGACCTCAATGAGCCGCCATCAACCACTACTCGCGAACCGATTTACAGGGTAGACACTATTGAGGAACTGGAGAAACAGCTCGGCATTCCCGCCGGAAACCTGAAGGCGACCGTTGACGAGTATAACTCGGATATCAAGAAGTACGGTTATGACAGGAAGTTCGGCCGGCGCCTGCAAGGAATGTACTGGCCGGATTTGCCGGTGATGAAACTGGATCACCCTCCGTTCTATGCTGTTAAAAACAAGATTTGCCTGACTTCGATGAAGGGCGGCTTGAAAATCAACGCGAAGTGCCAGATAATCGACCAGTTCGGCGATGTTATTCCAGGACTCTACGCAGCCGGGGAGATAGCCGGAGGCTTGGAGCGCATACCCCACCATTACTACACCGGAAGAATGACGATGCAAGCCTTCACCCAGGGAAGAATCGCCGGAGATGTTGCCGCCGACGAACCCGGCAGCTAGGCATCCGTATAAAACTCACGCACCACCGGACATTTGAGGCGAGATAAAGAATTAAGATAATAATGAAGTGGCAGGATAAGTACCGCGATAAGTTAATAACGGCCAAAGAAGCGGCTGGACTGATAACCTCCGGCTCTGATGTCATCTTTGCCATGATGGACCAGCCCAAGGACATCATGGTAGAAACCGCCAATCGGGCCGGTGAGCTGGAGAATGTGACTTTAACCTCTCATTGGGTAGAGGATTTCCCTTTCCTCCACCCCAGCCAGTACCCTGAAATGGAAAAGGCGTTCCGTATCGTAGACCCCATGACCCTGAGGACCACCCGGGAAGAGATACGCAACAAGAAAATAGACTGGCAGCCGACCGTCTTCGGGCTGAGCAACGGCGAAAGGCAGCAGGACCCCGGCAGGGGGAGATTATACCACTATAAAGACATCTTCTACTTCAAGCTCACCCCTCCCGATGAAAACGGCCGCTGCAGCTTCGGGCCGCATCCCTGGTACACGCCCACCGTTTGCCGGACCGCCAGGGTAAAAGTCGCCGAAATCGACCCGCGTCTTACGTGGGTTCACGGTGAATATGTCAACATAGACGACATCGACTATCTTGTCGAAGCGCCCGATGAGGCAGACCTCAGGGGCAAGGAAATCCTGGGCATGACGCCGTCTGACGAAGAGTGGGAGCTATCCCAGGTCATCGGCGCCAATGCCGCCTCCCTGGTCAACGACGGCGATACCGTACAGATTGGCGTGGGCACCGCCGCCGAAGCGATTATGGGCTTCATGGCTGAGAAAAATGACCTCGGTATCGATAGCGAGGTAATCTATTCCCAGACGATAGACCTGGTCAAGCGCGGCGTTATCACCGGAAAATATAAAACCCATGACACCGGGCAGGTAACCGCCGCCAACCTCCAGCTCTACGGCTATGACAATCCCATAAGCATCGAGTCCCGCGAATATGTCAGAGACAACCCGGCATTTTTATTCCGGGATATCTCCACGCAGTGCAGCGTCCCCAGAATCGCCGCGCAGGAAAATATGGTAGCTATCAATAACATCCTGACGGTTGACCTCCTGGGACAGGTTGTCATTACTCATCTCGGCTCAACTCCGATTACCGGTCCCGGGGGACAGGTGGACTTCTGCGTCGGCGCGCATTATTCCAAAGGTGGTCGCTCCATATCCATGTTGAAGTCGACCGCGCTGGACGGGAAGGTATCGCGGATAGTGCCAAAGTTCGATGCCGGCACGGTGATAATGATTCCCATGGTTTACCTCGACTACCTGGTTACCGAATATGGAATCGCCAACCTCGACTGCAAGAGCCGGCGGGAGAGGGCAGAGGCTGTTATCTCGGTAGCCCACCCCGATTTCCGGGATGAGTTGAGGCAAGCCGCCAAGGAAATGTTCTACCCGTAGTATTATGACACGAGGTGTTATAGTGCTAATATATAAAGGTGTAATTATTATATGGTTAAAATCAGTACCCGGGTTAATATAATTACCTGAGAATTATTTACCTGTTAAAAACTGAGGAGGTAGGAAATAGTGCAGATAAAACAAAAGTTAACCAAGATAGTCGGTGCCGCAAATGTTTCCGACGACCCCGGAGCACTTCTATCTTATTCCAGGGACTGTAGTCTCAGTACTCCTCGCATGCCCAATTACATAGCCAGACCGAAGAATACGGAAGAGGTGCAGGCTGTCATCAAGCTGGCCAACGAAAGCGGGGTACCGGTCGTCCCCTGCAGTTCGGGCATACACTTCTACGGAAACACCATTCCCAATATGGGCGGTATTGTGCTGGATATGAGGAGGATGAACAAAATTCTGGACGTCGACCTGGACAATAAAATGGTGCGGGTCGAGCCCGGCGTTACCTGGGGGCAATTGCAAGCAGAAACGGCGAAGTATAAAATGATGGGCCTCGGTCCGCTGCTGCCCCACCCCCTCAAGTCCGTGCTGACCAGCCACCTGGAAAGGGAACCGATGCTGATACCCAAGTTCGAGTATGCCGGCAGCATGGTAACCGTGGAAGTGGTCTTCGCCGACGGCCAGGCGTTCCGAACCGGTTCAGCCTGCGTGCCCGGTTTTCCCGATAAAAGCATGGCTGAGGGTGTTAATCCCGGTGGACCGGGTTATCTGTCTTATCAGTGGCTCGTTCAGGGTGCTCAGGGAACTATGGGAGTGGTAACCTGGGCAAAGGTCAAGATGGCACCCAAGCCCAGGATAGACAAGACATTCTTCATTCCATTTGAACAGCTCGATGACGCCGTACAGATGGTTTACAGCATACAGCGGCGTATGATAGGTGAAGAATGCCTCATATTGAATGACGTAAACCTGGCCGCTATCCTGGCCAAGAAGTGGCCCGCGGATTATGAAAATCTCAAGAGAGTACTGGCGCCCTGGACCGTTATCCTGGTCTCCGGCGGCGGATGGAGACGCCCCGAAGAAAAAATAGAATACGAGGAAGACGGGCTGCGCGAAGCGGCTGCCGAACTGCATATCCCTGAACTGCCGACATCGCTGCCCGGGCTGCCCGGTATTGAAAGAGAACTCCCGGGAATCCTGCGCAATGCCTGGCCTGAGAAAAAGCCCTACTGGAAGTTTGCCGCCAAAGGTGCTTCTCAGGATGTTTTCTTTTATACGACGATGGACCGGGCATCCGAATTTACCCAGGTCCTGAGCCAGGTAGCTGCCGAAAGTGGCTATTGTATCGACGATATTGGCGTCTATGTACAACCCATGGAGTACGGACGTTCCTGTCACTTTGAATGCAGCTTCCCCTACAACCCGAACAATGGCGATGAAGTGGCGATAGTCAGTAACCTGTACGCCGAGGCTGCCGAGACCGCACTTGGTCTGGGCGGTTATTTCTCCAGACCGTACGGCATCATAGCCGATATGGTCTACGAAAGAGCCGGGGGTTATTCAGCTGCTATGAAAAAAGTCAAGAAAATACTCGACCCCAATAATATCATGTCGCCCGGCAGACTATGCTTCTAGTTCAAATTAGATAATGTAAGTAGGTGAAAAAATGTTGAAAGTTGAAGAATATAAGCATCAAGCATCGACATGTGTCAGGTGCAGCTACTGCAAGATGGTCGACCTTAACTGGGTAAAAAGCAGCCGGTTTTCACGACAGTGCCCGATTGACGTGAGATACAGATACAATCTTTATTCAGGTCACGGGCTCCTCCACGCGGCCCTGGCCGAGCTGGACGGCAAGCTGGACTTTACCCCGAAGCTCATGGACGCCCTGTGGCACTGCACACTTTGCGGCGGCTGCGATATAAGGTGTAAAAGGAACCTGGATGTAGAGGTACTCCAGGTAATCGAGACGCTGAGATGCCGGTGTGTCGAACAGGGGAACACCCTGCCCGAGCACAAGATGCTGGCCGCTAATGTAAAGAAAAGCCACAATATATACGGCGCCGCCCACGGAACCCGCTTCAAATGGATGCCGAAAGACGTCAAGCCGGCTGCCAAAGCGGACATTCTCTATTTCGTCGGCGACCCGTCGTGTTACCGGCACCCGGAAATTGCCCAGGCTACCGTAACGCTGCTGAGCAAAGCCGGGATTAAGTTCATGGTACTGAAGGACGAATGGAGCAGCGGCCACGAACTGTTCGCCACGGCTCAACTGGAACTGGCGAAAGAAATGGCGGAGCATAATATTCAAGCCATCAAGAACTCCGGCGTCAAGACGGTAATAACCAGCGACGCCGAAGCCTACAAGACACTCAAGGTGGACTATCCTAAGATTCTGGAAAAGTCCACTGAGGATATGCCTTATACCGTCCTGCACATCACGGAATATATAGACCAGCTGATGCAAGACGGTAAAATAAAGTTCAACCGGAAAGTCGCCATGAAGGTAACCTACCATGACCCCTGCAACCTCGGCCGACTCGCCGACCCGTGGTATCACTGGGAACCGAAGTATGAATCGCCGAACATCGCCGTGGGTAAAAAGTGGCGGCGCGGGTACGACGGCATTTATGAGCCGCCGCGGAATATTCTCAAAGGGATAAGGGGAATAGAGCTTATCGAAATGGACAGGCACCATGATAATGCCTGGTGCTGCGGCTACGGCGGCGGTGTCGGGGTGGCTTTCCCTGACGACGCTATGTGGACGGCCGGTGAGCGGACGGAAGAAGCCCAACTAACCGGCGCCGAGGCCATAGTAAGCTGCTGTCCCAACTGTAAGGACATCCTCGGTCAGGCCGCTGAGGCGGATAGTACCGGGATGAAAGTTTATGATATTACCGAAGTAATGCTTCGGGCAATCAGGTAGAATAAGATTAAAGGAGATAACGATGAGCATACCTAAAGAAGCTTATCAGACACTGCAATCCATTGTCGGGCCCGAATGGGTTAGTGATGACCCGGCCATCTGTGAAGCCGACCGCTACTGTAGTCTGTCCGACCCTACCGATGAAAAACGCCGGCCCGGATGCAGCATCGAGCCGTCCAGCACCGATGAGGTACAGGCTATCGTCAAAGTAGCCAACCGGTACAAGCTGCCCTTCGTGGTTACCAGTACTTTCTACAGTTCCGGTACCTACGCCAGGAAGGAAAACTCCATCCTCATCGATTTGAAGCGGATGAATAAGCTCGAGATAGATGAGAAAAACCAGTACGCTATTGTCGAGCCGGGAGTGACCTTCTCCGCCCTTCAGGCAGACCTGTTTAAGATGGGACTTTGTACCTTCGTGCCGGGATGCGGCGGCCAGGCTTCCGTCGTAGCCAATACGGTCAATATGGGTGATGCTCCTATCGGCTGGAGGCACGGCCTCGGTTATCAGCGGCTGCTGGGCGTCGAGTGGGTGCTGCCCGAGGGTGATATACTGAAGATGGGCTCGCTTTCAAATGCGAATGATTTCTTCTGGGGCGAGGGACCCGGTCCCGACCTGCGCGGTCTGCTGCGGGGATGCGCCGGCCACCAGTCGAAGCTCGGGATTATCACCCGGATTGGCGTCAAGGTATTCCCCTTCATTTCCGAAGAGCTCGAACCGTCCGGCTGGTCATACCATACCACCATGATGTTACCGACCAACAGGTTTAAATGGTATAATATCCGTTTTTACTCCCACGAGGATATCATCAATGCCATGTTCGAAATAGGCCGGTGTGAGATAGCTCTGGTGGTAATGACGGTACCCCCGATATTCAGGGGTGTCGCCAGGAGCAGGGGTGTGGGCTGCGGCGGGTTCTGGGAGTACTGGAAGGAAGCGGGACCCAAGCTCGCGCGGAAGCAGGAAGACCTCAGGGTATTGCTGTATGGTATCGGTTCAGACAAACGCCTGGAATACGAAGAGAAGGTTTTGCTGGATATAGTCAAGGATTTCAACGGCTCGGCCCGTGAAGCGCCCTGCCAGGATGAAACGAACTTCATGGCCGCCGATGCCATCTGCGCTAATGTCGTCGGGGGGAGGTTCGCTTCCGAGGTCTCTTACGAGTCCATCAACCAGGCCACGAGGTACAGCAAGGAAGTCGATAAAATAACGGACGCACATAGACCTCCGATATTGCAGGAATACAACACCACGGACTGGATTTGCCCTTATGAACTTGGATATGTCGCCAAGATGGAATGCCTGCGTATGGCGGCCGCTGAAGATAATTATGCGCTGCAGGAGTGGAAGCGCGACGTCGAGGTAGTCTGCGCCGAAAGAGGCGCTTACGCACTGGTACCCAATAGTGACGTTTTCGGTCCCGTCTGGGGGAACTACCCTGAAAAAGAAGATAAAATCAGGGCAGCCTTTGACCCTAACCACGTTTCTTCTCCTGAATAGGCGACTGGCCTGTAAAAAGGAGGCGATATGTTAAAGACAGCGCGTGAGTATACAGAAAGTCTGCGCCAGCTGAAACTGAACCTTTATCTGCTTGGCGAAAAGGTCGAGGACTGGGTTGATGAACCCATCATCAAGCCGTCAACCAATGCGGTAGCCATGACCTACAAGCTCGCCCACGAACCCGAAAACGAGGCCCTGGCCGTCACGGAGTCCATGCTCACGGGGAAGAAGGTCAACAGGTTCATCTCCCTCTTCAAGAGCCCCGACGATATGGTCAGAAAAATTAAACTGCAGAGAGAGCTGGGGCAGAGGACGGCCTGCTGCTTCCAGAGGTGTGTCGGCATGGACGGCATCAATGCTACCTTCAGCACTACTTTTGAAATCGATGAGAAATTCGGTACCGATTATCACCAGAGGTTTAAAAAATGGCTCGAATATATCCAGGAGAATGACCTGACTGTTGCCGGGGCCATGACCGATGTCAAGGGACACCGCGGCGTGGCGCCCAGCCAGCAGAAAGACCCGGATATGTTCGTCCACATCTCCGAACGCCGGGATGACGGTATCATCATCCGTGGGGGCAAGGCCAATATCACCGGGACAATAAATTCGCACGAGATGCTGCTCATGCCCACCCTCAGGATGCGGGAGGACGATAAAGACTACGCCGTCTGCTGTGCGGTACCCACCGATGCCAAAGGGATAACCCACATCTATGGCCGGCAGTCCTGCGACACCCGCAAGCTGGAGGAAGGCGATATTGATGTCGGTAACTACGGCTTCGGCGGACAAGAGACCCTGACCGTCTTCGAGGATGTCTTCGTCCCCTGGGAACGGGTCTTCATGAGCGGCGAATATGATTTCGCCATCATGCTGGTGGAACGTTTCGCCGCCTATCACCGACAGAGCTACGGCGGCTGCAAACCCGGCATCGCCGATGTCCTCATCGGTGCCACCGCCTCCATGGCCGATTACAACGGTGTGCGCCGGGCGGCTCATATCAGGGAAAAAATCGGGGAAATGATTCACCTCTCCGAGACAATACACGCCTGCGGTCTTGCCAGTGCCCACGAGGCCTGGAAGACCAAGGCGGGTAACTACCAGGCTCATATACTCCTGGCTAATGTATGCAAGCACAATACGACCAGATTCCCCTACGAGATAACCCGGCTTGCCGAGGACATCGCCGGGGGCATACTGGTCACCACCCCCTCCGAGAAGGACTTCAGACACCCGGAGATAGGAAAAATTATTGACAAGTACCTTAAAGGCGACCCCGCTTACTCCACGGAGGAACGCTATCGCATGCTGTCGCTTATACACGCCATGTGCTTTGGCGTGGTGGCGCCCAGTTATCATACCGAGTCGATGCATGGCGCCGGTTCGCCGCAGGCGCAAAAGATTATGATTGAGCGCGAGACAGACATGGAGGCTAAACAACGCTTTGCCCGCAGTATCGCGGGCATCGATACACGAGAAGACCCGCTCGGTTAAACCCGGGAAAGGAGGCGACATTATGTCTTACTTTCTGAGTCCTAAAAAAATCCTGTTCGGAAAAAACATGTTGAGGAGGTTGGGCGCCGAGCTTGAAGGCCGCGGCAATAAAGCCATTTTAATTACAGATAAAAACATGGTCAAGCTCAGCGGAGAACTTGTCGAGGCGGTCAAGGCTGCCGGATACGAGGTTAATATCTGGGACGGAGCGGAGCCGGAACCTTCGACGGCGGGCGCCATCGAGGCCGGCAAGTTGCTAAAAGAGTTCAAACCCCAGCTGGTTATCGGGTTCGGCGGGGGTTCGGTGCTGGACACGGCCAAAGCAGCCTGGGTGCTCTATGAGAACGCGGAAATCGTCCCGGAAGAAATCACGTCCGTTAATGTAAAGTCAAAACTGAGCCCGCAGAAGAAAGCCAGATTCATGACCGTCCCTACCACCAGCGGCACCGGCTCGGATGTCACCTGGGCTATCGTGCTCTCGGAGGCCGCCGAACACCGCAAGGTTGGCTTCGCCAACACGGAAATAGTGCCCGATATTACGCTGCTGGTCCCCGAATTTACCGCCGGCATGCCCAGGGCGCTGACGGCCAGCACCGGTCTGGACGTTCTGGGGCACGCCCTCGACGGATACACCGCCAGGCAGCAGACCGATTTCAGTGACGGACTCTGCCTGCAGGCCATGAAGCTGGCCTTCGAGTGGCTTCCCAGGGCCTGCGCCAACGGAGAAGACCTCGTCGCCAGGGAGAAAATGCAGAACGCCGCCACCGTGGCCGGTCTGGGATTCGGCAACAGCAATACCTCACTCTGCCATGCCCTGGCACATACGCTCGGTGCTACTTTTAACATACCTCACGGTCGCTCCGTAGGCATAACATTACCTTACTCGCTGGAATATATCGCCGCCAATCCCGCCATCGAGGGGGCTCCCGACCCGGTGGAGAGGCTCAGCACCGCCGCCAGATTTGCCGGTATTAAAGATGAATCAGACCAAGCAGCCATTAAAAAGCTGATTCAGAAATTAAGAGACCTGGCGAAGGAAACGGGTGAGCCGCTGAGCCTGAAGGAAGCCGGCATCACGGAACAGCAGATGAACGATAACCTGGACACCCTGGTCACCCTCGCCGGCAACGATGTCAATATGTACTCCAGTCCCTGCGAATGCCAGGACGAGAAGCTCCGCCAGCTCTTCCAGGACATCTGGAAAGGGACGATTTAAAAACAGTTCGTCATTGCGAGCGTAGTGAAGCAATCCGCTACCCTGACAACGGATTGCTGCGGCACTTCGTGCCTCGCAATGACATCGGGGATTCGGATTAAGGAGAAAATTAAGGAGCAATAGATATGCCTGTTTGCCAGGCTAACGGCATTAACATTAATTACAGGGTATATGGCGAGGGGTTCCCCCTGGTCTTAAGCCATCCCTTCTCAGCCAGCCTGGAGTTCTGGGCAAACCTGATTCAAAGCCTGCCGCCTCAATACCAGGTTATTGCCTATGATGTCCGTGGCCACGGCCTGTCCTCAGCGCCGGCCGGGGAGGAGAATTACACTCTGGATATCCTCGTGGAAGACCTGCATCACCTGCTGGAACATTTAAAAATAGAGAAAGCTTATATCGGCGGCCTTTCGCTGGGCGGCGCCATATCGCTGGGTTACGCCGGCCGCCACCCCGAGACCGTAAAAGCCCTGCTTATCTTCGATATTCACGGCGGCTTTTCCCCGCCTGCCGACCCCGCTATGAAGGCCGCCATGGCCGAGGGGCGGGAAAAGGGTGAAAAGTACGCCATGGAAAGAGGCATGGCCGATTTCGCCCGGCGGCAGCTTGCCACCGGGTCCGCTTTCCCCCCCGTCCCCGACGACGAAGCCCTTCAGGAGCAATACGTCGAAAGAATGGCAAAATTCCCGGTTAACGGGTATATCGGCGTCGGCCGGGCCTCGCCCTGGGAAGAAGAATGGCAGCGCGAAGTGGCCGACAATGTGAGTGTAGCCACCCTGATAACCGTCGGCAGCGACGACCTGCCCATGGTAGTATCGGGCACGAGTATATTACACGAGCACATCAAGGGTTCGCGCTACGTGGTGATAAAGGGCTCCGTTCATGAAACGGCGCGGTGGCGCCCCGATGCATTCAATCAGGCTGTTATCGAGTTTCTCGATGCGGTAGAGGCGGGCAAACCGGTGGCGGGAGAAATGACCCTGGGCTAAGATACCGACAGCCGTTAGCTATAAATTATAAAAACATGCCGTTTATTGATTGGTGCAATCGGTAGCCCGATTATGATAATATTAAGCAAATTCTAAACCTGTGGAGGCAAAATGGTACCGAATAACAGTAACCCCGGAAGAGCAGCCAAGGGTGAGAAAAGTGTTTGTAAAGGGCTTGGTTTCTGCTCGATATCAGGGGACGCGAATTCCTCTGTCGTTGATGTCAAAGATGGAAAAATCGTCAGGATTAGACCGCTGCACTATGACTGGAAATATAAACCAGAAGAATTCAACCCGTGGAAGATGGAGGCGCGCGGTCAGACTTTCGAGCCCAGCATGAAATCGTTAATCGGGCCTTTCAGCCTGGCTTACAAGAAGCGGGCTTTATCCCCCAACCGGATTCTGTATCCGCTAAAGAGAGTCGATTGGGACCCCAACGGAGAAAGAAATACCCAGAATCGCGGGAAGAGCGGCTATGTTAGAATCTCCTGGGATGAAGCCCTGGATATAATCGCCAGCGAGATAAAGAGGTTAAATAATAAATACGGGCCTACCACCATACTTGCCCAGGCGGACGGTCACGGGGAGACAAAAACCGTACACGCCGCCCACGGCTGCCAGAGAAGGCTCCTCGACCTCCTGGGGGGATATACCATACAGATGAGGAACCCGGACAGCTGGGAGGGGTGGTACTGGGGCGCCAAGCATACCTGGGGATGCGAAAACCTGGGCCAGATGTATCCTTTGACCAATGTGATACCGGATATTTGCGACCACTCGGAGGTTGTACTGTTCTGGGGCTGTGACATGGAGACCACCCCCTGGGGCTGGCAGGGACAGCTGCCCAGCCGGTTATGCTATTGGTTCACCGAGCTGGGAATAAAGCAGTTATACATCTGCCCGGACCTCAACTACGGGGCGGCGGTCCATGCCGATAAATGGATACCCATTAGACCCAATACCGATGCCGCCATGCGCCTGGCCATAGCCTGGGTCTGGCTTACCGAAGGCACCTATGATAAAGAGTATATCAAGACACATGCCTTCGGATTCGACAAATTCGCGGATTACGTCCTGGGTAAGGAGGACGGGGTACCCAAGACACCCAGGTGGGCGGAAGACAAGTCCGGGGTTCCCTCCCGGATTATCAAAGCTCTGGCCAGGGAATGGGCCTCCAAAGCGACATCTATAGCGCACGGCAACGGCGGTTCCTCCATCAGGGGCCCTTACTCGACCGAACCCGCCAGGATTGAGGTCTTGCTGCTGGGCATGCAGGGACTTGGTAAGCCCGGCGCGCACTTTGTAAAAATGATTGAATGGGGCCTGTTCTTCGACCCGGGCTGGTATCCCATGCCCAGTCCCAAAGAGCTGCCGGACGTTAATGCCGCCGGCCACGGGCAGCGGGTAGGCAGCCCGGCGGTGCAGAGGGGAGTGGCTGCTGATGGTGAAGAACTGGAGCATTTCCCCAAATCGTTCATACCCAAGACCCTCATTCACGATGCCATCCTTAATCCTCCCCTCACCTGGTACGGTACCACCAGCGCCGGTTTCCCGCGCGACGACCAGTTTGTCCAGTATAAATACCCCGCCGACGGTTGTGCTGAAATCCACATGATATGGTCCGATACGCCCTGCTTGCTGACATGCTGGAACGACAGCAACAGCGTCGCCAAAGCGTACCAGAGCCCGAAAATCGAGTTCATGCTGGTGCAGCATCCCTGGATGGAGAACGACTGTCTCTTCGCCGATATCCTTCTGCCCGTCAATACCAAGTTCGAGGAAGAGGATATCGCCACGGATAACTTCAGCGGCCAGTTCAGTACCATCATGTATGAGGACCAATGCATTGAACCCAAAGGTGAGTCCAAGACCGACTACGAGGTAGTCTGTATGATAGCCGAGAAGATGGGTCTGCTGAAAGAATACACCAGGGGCAGGTCAATAAAAGAGTGGATAAAGTTCGGCTTTGACCATGCGGAAATCTCCCCCGCGATAAGCTATGAAGAACTAAAGGAGAAAGGCTATTTCGTTTTACCCACCGACCCGGACTGGAAGAAGAAAGAGGTCGGCTTGAGTGGTTTCGCTAAAGACCCGGTGAAAAACCCGCTGAATACTCCTTCCGGTAAGATTGAATTCTATTCCCAGAGTCTCGCGGAGCACTTCCCTGACGATGACGAGAGACCGCCGGTTCCCCACTGGATTGAAAAGGGCTCGGGCCACGATGAAAGCGTTTCCAGCGTCAGGACTAAAGACTACCCCCTGCTCATAATATCCAACCACGGCCGCTGGAGGGTGCATGCCAATCTCGATGATATCAGCTGGTTCCATGAAATCGAAACCTGTAAAGTCATCGGGGCGGACGGGTACCATTATGAGCCTATCTGGATTCACCCGACAGATGCTGAAGAGAGGGGCATCGCCCACGGAGACGTGGTTAACGTATTCAACGAGAGGGGCGGTGTTCTCGTGGGCGCTTACTTGACGGAGAGAATAATGCCCGGCACTGTTTACGTAGACCACGGAGCCCGGTACGACCCGATAGTCGTCGGTGAGCTTGACAGGGGAGGCGCCATCAATACCATTTCCCCACACAGCATTACCTCCAGGAACTGCGCCGGGATGGCTACCAGCGGCTACCTGGTGGAAGTAGCGACCGTCGACCTGGACGAAATGAGGAGGCAGTACCCCGAAGCCTTCAACAGGCCGTACGATAAGGCTACCGGGCAACTTATAGAGCGAGTCATGGTTTAAAAAGCTCCCGCTCGTTTTCCTAAAGTAAATACGGAACTTCCCCGCTGTCATTCCCGCGCAGGCGGGAATCCAGAGGAGGAGTGGTGGTCTGGATTCTCGGGTCAAGCCTTCAGGCTGACTCAGGCTGAAGCCCGAGAATGACATTATAAGACTATCTCGGTGAGGTATAACGGGAATGATACTCATTATCGGAATAACCGGGGCTTCCGGGGTGATATACGGCATCCGGCTGCTCGAGGTGTTATCGTCCAATAAAGAAGTGGAAACACACCTCATCATTTCTGAAGTCGGAGAAGAAATTATAAGGCATGAGACCGATTGGCCGCCGGAACGGGTGAGAGCGCTGGCGGATGTCTGTTATGACATTAACGATATCGGCGCCAGGCTTGCCAGCGGCTCGTTTAAGAAGGACGGAATGGTGATTGCTCCCTGCAGCATGAAGACCCTTTCGGCACTGGCGAACTCATACACGGACAACCTGCTTACCCGCGCCGCCGATACAGCCCTCAAGGAGCGGAAAAGGCTGGTCTTACTGGCGAGAGAGACCCCGCTTCACCTGGGTCACCTGAGAAACATGGTAAAGCTGACGGAGATGGGTGCTATCGTCTTCCCGCCGATTCCCGCCTTTTATCATAAGCCGAAAACAATCCGGGACCTGGTTGACCACACCGTAGGTAAGGTCCTGGATGTATTCGACATCAAGCATGAACTCTTCAAAAGGTGGGACGGCCTGGACAGCGATGATTAGTAATCCGGCTTCTGTTAGCGCTTAAGCAGCGAGTCCAGTTTTTCCAGTCGGCTTGCCCTTTTCCTGACTACCAATGTAAACACCCTGGGAACATCCGCCATCAGAGACCTTGATTGTTCGGCTGCGTCCGTATAGAACTGGATAATCGTCTTTTCTATCTCAACAGCCTGTTTCAAGAAATCGGCGTAGCCTGTTCCTTCTTTTATCGCCGTTTTCAGGGAATATTCATCCGGATCTATATTGAAAGCGAAACAACCCTCGATGGCATCGGTGATAACTCCGTAGTATGCCCTCTCCACCTGTACGATATTTTTCTTGTTTTCCCTGGCAAAAGAGAGCCAAATCTCGGCATCTTCGGCACTCTGCTGAGCCAGATTCTCGTAGAATTCCGCCGAGTCATTTTCAAGTTTCCTGGAGAAGGTGATGCCCTCAGAAGCCGTATGTAATATCATTTATAGTAAACCCCCGTTATTAAAACCACCTTTGAATAACAACCTTGCTTTCCGTAAAGAAGCGCACCGCTTCCCTGCCCTGCGTGTGCAACACACCGTAGAATGAGTCCTTCATGCCGCTAAAGGGGAAGAAGGCCATTGGCGCGACGATACCGATGTTGATACCAACATTACCGCTATCGATGTTGTATTGAAACTCCCGGGCGCTTTTCCCACTAGACGTAAAGATAGAGTTGCCGTTGCCAAACGCATTGTCATTGCTAATCTCTATGGCTTCATCAAGGTCTTTCACCCGCATAATGGACATTACCGGCCCGAAGATTTCCTCGGAGCCTATTTTCATATCCGGTTTGACGTCCTCGAAGACAGTCGGACCGAGAAAACACGTTTCCGGGTAGTCGCCAACAATCTTGATATTTTCCCTGCCGTCGAGCCTGAGTTTCGCCCCCTGTTTGATACCGCTCTCTATATATTGAATGATTCTATCCTTTTTCTCTTTATCGCGCACCGGCCCCATTTGCACCGATTCATCGAGTCCGTAGCCAACCCTTATGCTCTTGATTTGTTCGATAACCCTGTCCACAAAATTCTTGTAGAAGGCGTCGTCTTCACCGACGATGACAGCGTTGGCGGCCGATAAGCACCGCTGCCCGGCATTGCCGAAAAACGAGGTCATCATGGCTATTACGGTCCTATCTACATCGCAGTCGGGCATGATGGTCATGAAGTTCTTGGCGCCGCATTGAGCGATAACCCTTTTGCCCGTCTCACCGCATCTCTTATAAATAACGTCTCTTCCGGTGGGGGTTGAGCCGACAAATGTTATGCCGACGATGTCCGGGTGCTCCAGCATACTGTTCACCACGCTTCTGCCGCCATGCACCATATTCCATACCCCCGGCGGGAATCCGGCTTCTTCTGCCAGTTCCGTCAGCTTGGTTTGACTGTTGGGGACTTCGCTGGAGGGTTTTACTATCACGCAGTTTCCGGTAGCCACGGCGTACGGCGCCGACCACAGCGGAATCATGAAAGGAAAGTTAAAGGGACCTATGATACCGAAAACTCCCAGGGGGGTGGGAATTACAAACTCGTCAATGCCGTGAGCAATATCCTCCGAATAATATCCCTGCATCAGGGTGGGGATGCCACAGGCAACCTCCACGTTTTCGATACCGCGCCGGGTCTCGCCCCTCGATTCATCAATGGTCTTGCCGTGTTCCTGTGTCTGAATTCGGCTTACTTCTTCAAAATTCTCTTCCAGCAGCTCTTTCAGTCGGTAGAGATATCTCGCTCTGGCTACCGGCGTCGTCCTTCGCCAGTCTGGGAAGGCTGCTTTAGCCGCTTCTACGGCGGCATCCATTTCTTCCCCGGTCGAGATGGGTACTTTAGCAATCGTCTGGTAAGTAGCGGGGTTTACCACATCTATGATTTCACCCTTGGATTCCACCCACTCGCCGTCAATATAATTTTTAAGTGTTCTGACCTCTTTAATCGGTTCTTCCAGAAGAGCCATTTTTAAAACTCCTCCTCTTTAAATTTTTACCGGGTATTGGATTTATCAGGTTCACCCCGGGGATTCTAATACCCCGCAGCTATCTTCGTTATTACGTGTGAAACCTCTCAGGGAAAAGAGGGCTATGATATCAATCAGGCAATGCTATTCATCGGGGTCGTCCAGGGTGCGGTAATAGCCATCACCAAGGTCATTGGGGTTAAAGGTCTCCTTAAACTTGCGCTGGTAGCGGAACGCCTCCGGCTGCGCCGCCGACCCGAGTATGCGGTCGCGAATTTCCTTGGGAGTTGTATAGCCGTCGGTCCACCTGGCGTAATCGTTCATCTTTTCCATACCGGGACCAAGGCCTTTTTCCGCGCCGTACTTGGCGGTGGCGTTAAAGAATTCAAATGTCCCTTCCGTTGACGCCTTATCAGCCGGGTCGAAATGGGTGAAGTTCTCCCAGAGGGAGTGACCCCCGCCTCCCATGCCGCCTATTCCTCCCATCATGCCGTCGCCACCACAGGCGACAACATTACCCTTCTTCTCCCATTCAACCTTGAATGCCGTTACCTGCTCGACACGCGCCGGTTCGCCTGAAGTCCCGAAGTCCGGCGTGCCTCCCAGTCCGAAACAGCCGTCGTAGCCGCCTCCAAATACGAGGTTCAGATTCTTGTGTCCCAACCTTATCATGTAGAGGAGCGACCAGTTGAACAGGTCGGGTTCCAGCATTGCCTTTACCTTCCAGCCTCCGGTCTCTTCCAGTATCTTATCCAGTGCTTTGTCCTGCCATTCGATATCGCCCGGGGTCATGCCCGCCAGGACAATCTGGTAATCGCGCTTCATGTCCTCGGTCATTTTCTGCACTTCCGGGTCTTTCAGCAGTTCTTCAATATCGGAAAGCGTCCTGGTGGGGTCGGACAGTATCCTGACCATGGCGCCCTTCAGGTCTCTGCCGAACATGTTGAACTGCCGGTGAGCGACGTAACCGATTCCCGAATCGAATATCATGTAACAGGAATCAGCCCAGGCCTTCCAAGATGGAAAGCCCAGAGTATATGCCCTTAAATTATCCGGCAGTACCGCTTTATAGGCGGGCGGTTTACCCTCGACGGGGAGGGTTGCCGGTCCGGGCCAGGGGTAGAGCTTGATGGCACACTTGGTGAATACGCCCATCGCCCCGTTCGTCCCCACCATTCCTCTGACGAGTCCTTTCAGGCTGGGTCCCGGTCCGTCACAGCAGAACCAGCCCAACCCGGAGCCCACAGAGCCTATCTTCAGGATTTCACCGTCAGGCATGACCCATTCCACCCCAAGCAGATTCTCATTGTGGTGACCCATGTAAAGCGTATCCGGCCCGAGTCCTCCCAGAGCGGTAGCGCTGGCGAGGCAGGAACAGCTGGCGCCGGGCCCGTGTATATGGGTATTCAGTCCCACCTTCATGGCTTCGGCCTGAAGCGTCGCCCCGATGACATGGGGCTCAACCACGGCATAATTGTTTTTATCATCGATTTCCAGGATTTTATCCATCCGCCTCATATCCAGCTGGATGGTGTCATCCTCCAGAGGAAACCCCCAGGCCGACCAGAACGTACTGGAGGGTTTAAATTTTACCTTGTATTTGTTGCATACCTTGACGATGCCCTGAACCTCTTCGGCGCTTCCCGGCAGCAGGACAGCGGCACCCCTGGGTGTGTATACACGGTAATAAGGGCCAATATGAATGGCGGTATGAGACAGCGGGTACCGGTAACAATCCAGCAGCGCCGGGTCGTCGGATATATACTCCTTGCCTACGACTTCCTCTAATTCCCGATAGGCTTCTTTCGCTAACGCCATGTCTCAATCCTTCCCTTGTTAGATTGCCTGTTTTACGAGGTTGGTAACATCAAAGACCTTCATCTTGTCGCCCGATGTATTGATGGCATCCTTAAAATTCATCTCACACCACGGGCAGGCGCTTACTATCGCCTCAGCGCCGGTGGCCTTCGCCTCCTCAATCCTTTCAGTAGCCGTCCAGTTGGAGAAGTCGGGATAGGTTTCTCTTGTTCCGCCGCCGGCGCCGCAGCACCAGGCATACTCCCTGATTCTTTCCATTTCCACCAGCTCTATGCCGGGGATACTCTTAAGCACATCTCGCGGCGGGTCATAGACACCCCAGGCCCCGTTATACCTGGGTTTTTTAGGCTCATAAATTACTATCTGGTTTTTGATTTTCTTCTCTTTGCCTTCCCAGGGTACGTACGGCTCTCCACGCCTGCCCAGGTGGCAGGGGTCGTGGTAGGTAACGCGCATTGGTACGGTCTTGCTGAATTTAAGCTTGCCTTCCTTAATCAGGCGGTCGTAATACTGCACGGTATGGAGAATCTCGAACTTCGCCCCCAGGGGGGGATAAAGGCGGTTAAAGGCATGATAGCAATCGGCGCAGGGGGTTACCACCGTCTTAACACCGGCGGCAGTCCAGGCCTTGATGGTATTTTCCGCCAGCCTGGTGAACTCTTCTTTATAGCCCATGTCATAGGCTCTACCGCCGCAACAGGGCTCGTTTTCTCCCATGATTCCGATATCAACACCGGCATTCTTTAGAATGGTTACGGCCGTCCGGGCCGTTTCCTGAAGTTCTTCATCGTAGCTGAACCGGCAGCCGGCGTGGAAGAGAACTTCCGCCGACTCTCCGGGAACGCGCTTGATGTCCAAGCCTTCAGCCCAGTCGCCGCGTCCGGCCGCGGGTTTCTCCATCATGTTGTTTTCTTTGCGGAGATGTTCGATAAGGGCCGTATGCTGCGGCAGTACCTGGCCATCCTCAACCAGCCTGAATTTTAACTCATGTATCATTTCCAGCGGTTCCAGGTTGTAGCGGCAAATTTTATCGGAAACGTCACAGGACCCGCAGGTCGTGCATTTATAAACTATATCTACTACCCTATCGGAATAAGTGCTCTGGCCGTTCAGGAGTGACAGGGCGACGGCATACCTGCCGCGCGCGGAGTAACTCAGGAAATTATTATAGGCTATACTGGGACAGCCTTTGGCAAACCTCCAACTCTTTACCTGGTCAAATGGAATCCATTTACAATACGAGCACTGGCTGCACCTTTCCATATCAGCTTTATAGTCTTCTAGCGCCACTTTCTAATGCCTTCTTTCTTTGTTTCTCTTGCGCTTAAAAGCACAGCTTGCCCGGGTTCATTACGTTGTTGGGGTCGAATATTCCCTTAAGCTTCTTCAGCACGGTCGTAGTCTGCGCATCCCGCTTGTAGGCCATATCCGCCCAGATGCCGTAGGGTCGAGAGAAGAAAGCCCCCTGCTCAATCAGCTTTTCACTGGCTTTGGTCAGGAGCTGTTGCATCCCGGTTGCTTCTTTCGAATCATCCCTATCGAAGGGGAGGATAAACTCGCAATGTACATTGGCTCCCTGATGCAGGGGCTGGACGTACACACCGATATCCGAGGTCGGGTATCCACTTGCTTCGGCCACCGATTTCACCGTCTTGATATATTCCGGCGTCCTGTTGAGGGTGGTTATGAAGAGGATATCCTGATATCCCGCCTTATAGCCGAGTTTCCAGTAGGGCTCACGGGAGGTGCTGAGCAACGCTTTCAGCACATCATCACCCCTGGCTCCCGGAACCGCCGATTCGAGTTTAAGGCCGGATTTCCCGGCAATATCCGCGATGTCCTTCTCCTGGTACGCAACCCTTTCCTCGGGGAGTATGCTGCGTCCGGCTATGCCCACCAGAACCACCCAGGGCGGCAGCTCCTTCATTAACGCTTTAATCCCACCGGGGCCGTCTCCAAGGATATATGCCAAGCTTGAATTATTTATTAATAAAAGCTCGTCGGCAAACCTGAATTTCAGCAGCCGGTAAGTAAAATCAAACAGGTCATCAGGTTTCCGGGCCGGTACAATGAAGAGCTTGTGGGGGGCGGGTAATATCTCGCATTTTACCGATGCCCAGGTCACGATACCCATGCTACCCTGGGCGGCGGAGACGAATCTGTAGAAATCCGCCTGCCCGGGACCTGTAGCACCTGCCGGTGCCTGTTTCCTCTCCCAGGCATCTTCCATCGAAGTCCAGTTGCCGGCGTCGCCGGTTACCAGTTTATTGCCGTCTCCCCAGATAATTTCATTGCATCGTAACGGGTCGAGCGACGCCCACAGCTGCCGGGGAATGAGGGTGGGCTCCCTTTCCAGGAGGCTGGCTACTACCGACTTGCCGGCCCGTGGGAGCAAAGGTGTGGTAAGCCTCAGGCCTTCTTTAGCCAGTTCGGGCTGGAGTTCGGTGTAGGTTACTCCCGGCTCAATCATCGCCACCCTGTTTCGACGGTCGATTCTCATAATCTTCTTCATTCCGCTCATGTCCACAATGACCGCTCCCGGTACGCTGGGAACAGTATCACCGCGGAAGCGTGGCGGTCCCGAACTCACCGGAACTAGCGGTGTGGCCGTCTGATTGGCCCATCTGACAATCGCCTGAACCTCATCGGCGCTCCCGGGCTTGATTATTAACCGGGGCTTTACAGGTTTGACGAAGCTTAAATCCTTGGAATAGGCATCCAACGCTTCAGGGTCATCGCTAACACATTCCGAACCTACGATACCGGCCAACTCATCTTTTAAAGCCATCCTTCTTTCGCCTACTCCCTTCAGATCTTTAACGCCCTATTTTCAAGTATTCATATGGTCTGTGATGGTCTTTTTTAATCATGTTTATCCGCAGCGAGGGTACTTGACTGGACTGCAAAAAAACGACAGTGCGGCTTTCAAGTATTTATAAAATAAATGCTCAAGCTATGAAATTGTATACCCCGACACTATTAATTGTCAAACTTAATCATACCATCAAACATGACTCAGCAGGAACCGCCGAACGCCCTGTTGACTAGATTGCTTTACAGTCTTATAATGATTTGACCGAGAGGTATATAGGGGGTAACGGCTATGAAATATAAGTTAATCATGGTAGGCCTGATGGTTATTCTGTCATTGTCTCTGCTTGCCTGTCAATCGGGGTCAACGGGAGACGCAACCGAGCCTGATCAACCCGCTAAAAGCTCGGATAGTTACGCAGCTGCGACCTCTGTTAAGTATTATACCTGCACCGTTTTTGAGAATACCCCGGATGTTACGGATGAAATTTCATTTCCGGCCAATAAGGGAGTTACCGTAATCCTGTGCTCCAACCAGACAACCGGATTCCAGTGGAATGAAGAAGCCGAGATAAGTGACACGTCAATTGTAAAGCAGACCAGCCATAGTTATACCGCGCCCTCCGGCACTAAAGTCGGGGCTTCGGGAACGGAAAAATATGTCTTTACGGGAGTCAGCCCGGGCACGGCTACGGTAAAGCTGGAATACAGCCGGCCCTGGGAAGGCGGCGAGAAGGCCGAATGGACGTGCACCCTGACCATCATTGTGAAATAACAGGCTCTCAGGGAAGGAAATAACAACAATGCCGGGGAATCCCGCTAAAAAAGAGGTTCCCCGGCATCTTTTTCACTTGCCTGTATCTAACTCTCTAAAGACCGTATTCTTTCCACCTCTTTTCCACCAGTTCCTCGGTCTCCGGCAGGGAATAGTGGCAATCCGGTGGAAATCTCTGACCACCCCACTCCTCCCGCGGCGGGTGCAGTTGCCAGTCCGTAGTGGCGTCGATAAGCAGCTTGTCGGCCACGGCAGCCCCGTATTCCAGTTCGGCCCTCAGGTCGTAGGCCAGGCTCACGTCGATGGGCGACCCCATATACAGGGGGTAGACGACCAGGTCTCTGTTGAAATTAACCCTGCTGTGCATGGTGCTCATCAGCGCCGCCGGGTTGCGAATATCCACACCCTCTTCGACCACCATGATAATATTAAAGGGATGCCCGGCGAACTTGGAGCCCCACATGGCGGCGGCTATCTGCCTTGCCTGTCCCTGATATGTTTTATGAATCTTCACCGCGGTTATCGGCCCTGACGCAACATCAATCACTCCGGGGATTTCGGCGGCTTCCAGGATATTCCACAGTACCACCGACATCATGTTGCTGACCGACGCCCTGATTTCGGTAATGCCTTCTTTGGTGCCCACCAGAGAGCCGCGGAAAATGGGGTCGTTTCTATAGGTGATGCAGCTCACTTCCACCACCGGTCTCTTCCTCGCTTCCCCGTAAAACCCGGAGCCCTCCCCGAAAGGCCCTTCAACTTCGTAAGTGCTCGGGTCGGGGGACATAAAGCCCTCGACCACTATTTCCGCGGCAGCGGGGACTTCAATATCGGAGGTCTCACACTTCACCAGTCGGATGGGTTCTTGCCGCAGCGCCCCGGCCAGGTTATACTCAGGTCCGATAACCGGACTGCCGGCGACCACGATTAAAGTCGGGTCGTAACCGTAGACGAAAGCCACGGGCATGGGTTTCCCCATCTCCTGGTACTTCGAGTAAGTAATCCCCCAGTCCTTCATCGGCATCAAAAGCACGCCTATCTTGTTCTTGCTCAATATCGTGCCCCGGTAAACGCCGGCGTTGTTCAGCCCGGTATCGGGGTCCCTGGTGACGGTAGCGTTAAACGTGTTGATATAACGTCCGTTATCCAGCGGGTGCCACTTGGGGACCGGCAACTGGAAAAGGTCCACGTCTTTACCCTTAACGATGTTTTCTTTGACCGGCCCGGTCTTGACCCTCACCGGTTCCAGCGGTTTCTTCATCCTCTGCCTGATTATCTTAATAGTATCCGCAGGGGATGTATCCTTGGGCAGGCCGAGCATAAGGTTGACACGTGAGTGCTTCCCCAGGCCATTGGTAAACAGTTTTGTGGAAAAAGTCTTCTCGTGACCCTTGATATTCTCAAAGAGAAGCGCCGGGCCTCCCTGCACGTATACCTTTCTGATAATCTGGGATATCTCGTCATCCCAGTCCACCTTCGCGGTTACCCTCTTAAAATCACCCTCGGCATCCAGCTGGGCCATCCATGCGCGCAAATCTCTATCTGACATTATTATCCCCCCTGAAATATTAAATCTTTATTCTGTCAGTATCTATTTATATACGCCGTATTCCCTGGTAAAATCAATCATTGCCTTGAGGTTTTCTGGTTTGACCCAGTCAATGGCAGCCCCATTGGCCATAATATAACCGCCGCCGGGGGCGCAGGTATCGATGAGCTGGCGGCATCTTTCCTTCACCTGCTCAGTCGTGCCGGTAATCAGCAGCGAGGAAGACACGTTGCCACTTATGCAGGCAACATCACCCAGTATTTTCTTAGCCCTGGCCATGTCTGTCACGTCGAACGTCCATGCCATCTTAGCTTTAGGCACGTCCCTGATAACTTCCAGACGCGAGTTATAGCTGCCCTCAACAAAAGGAAACGGTACGCAGCCCTCTTCAATCAAGCCCATGAAAACCTTTCTCAGGGTGGGCCAGTAGAAGGTTTTGAACTGTTCATCGGAGAGGAAACCGTCGGCCCCTTTATGCAGCGGCATAAACACCAGGGGATTTCCGTTCATCCTTGCCATGGACACCCCCATCTTGATCATGAACGGTGTTACTACCTCCAGAGCCCGGAGGAGTTTGGCGGGCTGCCGATACATATCCACCATTACCCCTTTGGTGCCTCTAAGAGTATCACCGATTACGTCAAAAGGTGCCTTGGCAAGGCCCCCAAGGAAGCCGGGAAATCCGGCGGCGGCCATCTCATGACTGAAACCACTGACAACCCCCATCCACTTCATGGTTTCAGCCCCTGCTTCAAAAAGAGTTTTATAGGCAGCCTGAACGTCGGGCATAGCGAACGGCATGACAAAAGAACCGAACGAACCCTCCTGGACGTTGGTGGGACTTTGTAGCATCTTCAAGGGCTCCAGGGCTCCGCATATGCGAGGTAAGTAAGTGCTGTTCCAGAAATGTGACGGGTCCTGAATCAAGGCGTCATATTCATCTGCCATCATGTATTCGCCTTCAATGCACTGGTAGGTATTTTCGAGCGCGACTCCATGCCCGGGCCAGGCATATAACTTGACGTCAAGAATTTCAAAGAGCCTCCCCGAACCAGCGAAAAACGCGCCTGGGTTCACATCCGGCTCGAAGTCCAGGACGTATTTCCTGATGGTGGTGGTGAGCTTTTCGTAGTCATACATCATATCATGAGGGGTCAGGCCTACATAATAAGCGGGGAAAAAATTAACAATGGAAAAGATGGGCACCCTGTCCGGCGTTTTCTTCAATTGAACCGCATCTTTTACCCGTGTCACTCTCTCCTTGTATAACTTCTCGGCTTCGGGGCTGGTAAACTCTACGCCCTGTGGCGAAAGCCACGAATTAAACATCGCCTCCTGCTTTTCATCCGATGATAACTCTGCCCATTGCTTTTCCATTTTTATTTACCTCCTGTACGCTCTCTGCAGGTTATCCAGACTCAGCGCCTGCCCATTTTCTGGCAGGCAATACCGCTAATGCTCCGAGGTCCGGGATAAAACGCTCTCCATGGGTAAAACAACTTGTTACATCGCCCTTGTCAGAATATTACATACGTGACACCTGGCTGTCAATTCTCCATCTCAGAGCCAGGCATTAGCTACCCGAGAGGCGATTTTGCTCCTTAAAGGAAAGGCTCCGGAGGAATAATATCCTTCGGAGCCCTGTCCATTTCCAATAAAGGCTTAAGCCTTTTTACTGTGTCGTGTATTTTTCTACCAAGGCCTGCCAGGTCGAGAGGACCCTGTCGGTGACCTCTTCGCTGTAACCCAGGTCATGACACATATCCGCCCAGGTGGGGAATGCGTACTCTAAAGCTGCTGCATCCCACAGGGCCGACTGCTCCGGGGTGGGAGTGTTGATAGTAATGCCCGATTCCTCAATAGTGGGCGTGCTATGTACGGTTTCGTCATACATACCCTGGGCGCATACTATCAAGGCATCTTCCCACGTAGCATCGAATATCGCCTGGTCTTCCGGTGGCAGGGAAGCATAGAATTCGTGACTCGTCAGGATGAGCAGGGTCCCTGCGGAGAAGGTCTGTTTCAGGATGTAGTCACAAAGTTCGAACATGTTGTAAGGGCCTATCATGGCATAGGTCATGATAGCGGCATCGGTTACCCCTTTTTGCATGTTATCGTATGCTTGGGGAGGTATCTGGAAAACGCCGGCAGCGCCGAAAGCAGCCATCATATCCGCCAGGGCTCCCAGCGCCCCGCCGACCTTGAGGCCTTCAAGGTCTTCAGGCACAAATACCTCTTTATCCGCAGTAATGAGATAACCCGGGTCTATTTCAAGGGCTTTAATCAAATGATAGGGTTCGAACTCGGCTGCAATTTCCGGTATCTCATAGAATTCTATCAGGGCATCGAATGATGCGAGGAAGTCCTCTATGCTAACACCTTGCTTGTGGAACGACAGCGTGGGGAGACCGGTAACCGCGGCTAACGGGAAATCGGACATTTTGCTGCCGGTAGAGGTCATGACGATTTCACAGACACCCTGTTTTACTGCATCCAGAGAGCCCGCATCGTCTAGTAAGGCCGAAAATCCATAAGTCTCTACAATGTAGCGACCGTCCGTCCGAGCCTCGAACTCATCCGCCCACCACTCGTAGCCCACGCCTACAGCTGAGAACGGGGGCATCGTGTAATTAAACTTAATTGTCCTGACCTCCGGCGCAGGAGCCGGCTCAGGTTCAGGTTCCGGTGCTGGGGCTGGTTCTGGTGCCGGCGCAGGTTCTGGTTCTGGCTCCGGTGCGGGTGCGGGTGCCGGTGCTGGTGCAGGTGCTGGAGCCGGGGCCGGCTCCGGTTCAGCACAAGCAGCGAGCAGGAGAGACGCCAGCAGAATTACAGAGAGTACTGCGGCCATCAAGGTTCGTTTCTTCATTTTTCCTCCTTTTCAATTAAGTAAAAATTAATATAGCTGCTTACCCGGCTATATTTTTTACACTACAACACCTCCTTTTTGTTAGATTTTCAGAAAGAATAT
>JAUWGD010000125.1 GCA_030606585.1 Dehalococcoidales bacterium
TCCCCCCACCGTCAGCCAATTGTCAAAAATTAATTAGAGTTTTATTAAGAAAAAACTTGACATGGCTACTTGTTTTGGTAAAACTGTTGTGCTATTATCTGGTTGAGGCGAGAGATGACCACGGAGAGAGAAAAGGCACTGGAACTGGCTATTGGCCAGATAGAAAAGCGGTTCGGCAAGGGCTCCATCATGAAGTTGGGGGAGTCAGCCACACTGCCGCCAATAGCAGCCATTCCTACCGGCTCCCTGGCTTTAGACCTGGCCCTGGGTATCGGAGGGATACCCAGAGGGCGTATCACGGAAATATTCGGACCCGAGTCATCCGGAAAAACTACCTTAGCCCAGCATATCATCGCAGAAGCACAAAAAAGAGGAGGTACGGTTGCCTATATAGATGCAGAGCATGCCCTTGATCCCTCTTACGCCGCCAATTGCGGCGTCAACGTTGACGAACTGCTCATCTCACAACCGGATACCGGCGAGCAGGCTCTGGAGATTACCGAAGCGCTGGTAAGGAGTAGCGCCATTGATGTGATAATTATTGATAGCGTCGCCGCTCTGGTTCCCCGGGCTGAAATCGAGGGGGATATGGGAGACCCGCAGATGGGTCTGCAGGCCCGCCTTATGTCACAGGCCCTGAGGAAACTCGCCGCTGCCATCGGACGGTCCGGGACAGCGGTGGTATTCATCAACCAGCTGAGAGAAAAGGTGGGCATTGTCTACGGTAATCCTGAGGTGACTACCGGGGGCAGAGCGCTGAAGTTCTATAGCTCGGTAAGGATTGATCTGAGGCGCGCGGAGACCATCAAGCAAGGAACCGAAGCGTTAGGCAGTCGTGTTAGAGTTAAGGTAGTAAAAAATAAGGTTGCACCTCCGTTCCGGACAGCCGAGTTTGACATTATGTTCGACCACGGCATAAGCAAAGAGGGCAACCTACTTGATATTGGTTTAGAGCTGGGGCTGTTAAGTAAAGCCGGAGCCTTTTTCTCTTACGGTGACATCCGCCTCGGGCAGGGCCGGGAAAGCGCCAAGCAACACCTCACGCAAAATCCTGAGCTCGCCCAGGAAATTGAAGAGCGGATAAGAGCCTCAGCCAGCACTACCCATACCGAAACGCCTGAAGCAGAGTAACAGGCATTTACCGGGATAAACCGGGCTTAAAAAATAGAGGGTAAATAACAAGGCTGAGGCACAGACTTCAGCCTTTTGTGTTTATTAAAGGGTTTGTTAGTTAATGAGTAAAATAACCAGACTGGTGGCAGGGAAGAGCCGGGAGAAGCGGGTAAACGTTCACCTGGACGGCAAGTACGCCTTCAGCCTGCTGGCTGAAGTAGTCCTGAAAGAGGGCTTGAGGGTCGGGCAGGAATTGTCCGACGCAGAGCTGGAAACGCTGACGGGAGTCAACCGCTACCAGCGCTGCCTGAACGCAGCCATCCGTTACCTCGGCTACCGACCGCGCAGCGAGGCCGAGATAAGACAGAGACTCAAGAAGCACGGATTCGATAGCGCCCCCACCGAGAAGGCTCTCGCCAGACTGAAAGAGCAGGGACTGGTGGATGATACCGCCTTCGCCCGGTTCTGGAAAGACAACCGGGAGTCATTCAGTCCCCGCAGTCGCTGGTTGACGAAGCTGGAACTACAACGAAAGGGACTGGGTAACGATATCATAGAACAGGTTGTCAGCGAGGTGGATGACAGCGACAGCGCCTACCGGGCGGCCCTCAGTAAAGCCCGCCGCCTGTCCCCGGCCGACTACCAGATATTCCGCCGCCGACTGGGAGGCCACCTGGGGCGGAGGGGCTTCGGCTATGACGTCATCAACGAGACGGTAGCCAGAGTCTGGAAAGAGTACGGAGGAGTAACCGAATAAATCACATCGTTTTTATATGAAATATCCGCGGGAATACCCGTTAAATTGCTAAAAATTGATAATCATACAATAAAGAAAGGAGGGAGGTCGAAATGATAACTTTAGGCACTATTGAATTAGTAGCCATATTCTTCATTTTTATCATTGGTGCCGTACTGGGCGGCATGGCGGCTTTTCTTTCCCGCCGTCTCATCTTCAACCGTCAATTGCGCATTGCCGAGAGAAAAGCAGCCAAGATGGTTGGCGAAGCCAGGAACGAATCCAAAGATATACTGCAAGAAGCCCAGGAAGAGGCCAAGCGAATAAAAGGATCGGCCGACAGCGACTACCGCGAACGGCGCGCCGAGCTGCAGCGCCAGGAAAACAGACTTAATCAAAAACAGGAGACCCTTGACCGCAAGCTGGAAGGTGTCGAGCAGCGCGACCGCAATATGACCAATAAAGAAAAGGAAATAGAAACGACCCGGAACCAGCTCGGAGAGCTCAAGGACAAGCAGTTAAAGCAGCTGGAACTCATTTCCGGAATGTCCAGCACAGAGGCAAAACAGACACTACTCGACGCTATGGAGGTCGAAATGCAACAGGAAGCCTCCAGGCGCCTCCACCAGTGGGAAAGCAAATTGAAAGAAGGGGCCGACGAAATATCCCAGGAGATACTGGCATCGTCCATACAGCGCAGCGCCTCGGAAATAGTTGCGGAAACCACAGTTTCGGTAGTCGCCCTTCCCAATGATGAAATGAAGGGGAGGCTAATCGGCCGGGAGGGCCGTAACATCCGGGCACTGGAGCAGGCCACCGGCGTCGACCTTATTATTGACGATACCCCGGAGGCGGTAACGATATCCAGCTTCGACCCCGTCCGCCGGGAAGTCGCACGCGTAGCTTTGAACCGGCTAATTCTTGACGGCCGCATTCATCCGGCACGCATTGAAGAGATGGCCAACAAGGCTAAGGAAGAAGTGGATGCCGATATCCAGAACTCCGGCGAGCAGGCAGCCCTCCAACTGGGAGTGCAGCTGCACCCCGAGCTGATAAAGTTGCTGGGTCGTCTCAAGTTCCGCACCAGTTACGGGCAGAACGCCCTGGAACACAGCATGGAAGTCGCTTACCTGGCCGGCATGATTGCCGCAGAACTGGGGGCCGATGTTAATACCGCCAAGAAGGCCGGCCTGCTGCACGATATCGGCAAAGCTGTGGACCGCGAGGTGGAAGGGACCCATGCCGCCATCGGCGCCGACCTCGTCAAGCAGTGGGAAAAATCACCCGAGGTACTTCTGGGCGTCGCCGAGCATCACCTCGAGACCAGCGATACCAGCATCTGGGGTTACATCACCTCGGCGGCCGACGCCATCAGCAGCGCCCGACCCGGCGCGCGGCGGGAATCGCTGGAGAGTTACCTGAAGCGACTCAAAGCCCTGGAGGATATTGCCGACAGCTTCAATGGAGTCGAGAAGTCCTTTGCCATCCAGGCCGGGCGTGAAGTACGCATCCTGGTCAAGCCGGAAACCATCGATGACCTGGGAGCCATGAGACTGGCGCGAGACATCGTGAAGAAGGTTGAAGAGAGCCTCAACTACCCGGGGCAGATAAAGGTCACCGTCATCAGGGAGACCCGTGCTGTCGACTACGCCAAATAAGGTGGACCGTCATTGCGAGGAGCATAGCGAGGAAGCAATCCGTAGCATAATCGCATTAAAGGTTGTCATTCCAGCGCAGGCTTCAGCCCGAGTTCAGCCCGAGGGCTGGAATCCAGGGGATGGGATAAGGGATGGCTGGATTCTGGCTTTCGCCAGAATGACGGTGTAGTAGAATGAAAATATTAGCCATAGGCGACATAATTGGCCGGCCGGGACGGCAGGCCGTACATGAATTTGTACGTAGTCTGCGCAAGCAATACAGTATCGGCCTGGTAATCGCCAACGGCGAGAATACCGCCGGGGGTTTCGGCCTGACCGTAAACACGGCGCGGGAATTGCTGGGCGACGGCATCGATATGCTCACATCCGGCAATCACATATGGGCCCAGAAAGAAATTATTCCCCACCTCGATGCCGACATGCCCATCCTGCGTCCGTTGAACTATCCATCCGGGGTGCCGGGGCGGGGCTACCTGCTCGCCGGCAAGACCCTGGTGGTGAACCTGATGGGCCGAGTCTTCATGAACAGCCTCGACTGCCCCTTCCGGGCTATGGACAAACTGCTGGAAGAACTCGACCCCAAACCCAAGGTTATTATCGTGGACTTTCATGCCGAAGCGACCTCGGAGAAGGTAGCCATGGGTCACTACCTGGACGGGCGGGTCAGCGCCGTTCTGGGTACTCATACCCACGTCGGCACCATCGATACGAAGATACTCCCAGGAGGCACTGCTTACGTCACCGATATCGGCATGACCGGGCCGGAAGATTCGATCATCGGCGATGATGCCGAGGCCGTCATCCAGCGCTTCCTTACCCAGATGCCCCATCATCTTTCGGTAGGCAAGGGGAAGCCGGTTCTCAACGCTGTTCTGGTTGAGGTAGATAAAACCAGCGGCAGGGCTACCGGCATACAGCGCATTCAAAGGGAGATGACAGCGCCGTGAGCGGGGTCGACCTGCACATTCACTCGACCGCCTCCGACGGTAAGTTTAGTCCTGAAACCATCGTCAGCAAGGCGGCTGCTCTCGGATTGAAGGTCATCGCCCTGACCGACCACGATTCCGTGGACGGAATACCTCCGGCGCTGGAGGCCGTAAAGGCATTTCCCGCACTGAGGCTCATCCCCGGCGTCGAAATCAGCACCGATTTAGCCGATGGCGAAGCCCATGTCCTGGGTTATTTTATCGACTATACCAGCCGGGAACTGGGAGCGGCCCTGGAAAGGTTCCGCAATTCGCGGCAGGGAAGGGCGCGGGGGATGGTCTCCAAACTGGTCGCTATGGGAATCGATATCGACTGGGCGCGGGTGCAGGAAATAGCCGGCGACGGCTCCATCGGGCGACCGCACATTGCCCGGGCTATGCTGGAAAAGGGCTATATCGCCACGTTTGAAGAGGCCTTTGATAAATATATCGAGCACGGCGGCCCGGCTTACGTCGATAGGGAGAAGATGACGCCGGAAGAAGCGGTAGAACTGATATTGCGTTCGCGGGGGCTGCCCGTGCTGGCGCACCCGTTCACCGTCAACGACCCGGAGGCCATGATAAAAAAGCTTAAAACAGTCGGGCTGGTCGGCGTTGAGACCTATTATAAGGACAACACCGCCGAACAAACCGGGGC
>JAUWGD010000084.1 GCA_030606585.1 Dehalococcoidales bacterium
AGACACTGCCATACCAGTTGTTCCAGCCGATAACCGTCAGCCCCCTCTGCATCATGAGGTTAACTACTCTTGCCAGCAAGCGGCCCGGGTAGAGACCGTGGGTGCAGAAGGCGAAGCCGTGTTTGCCTTCTACCGCGTTCAGGGTGAATTCGATGAAGTGCATGACGTTGGCCGGCTCCCACCGGTGCCAGACCGGGGCGCCCAGGCCGATTAAATCGTATTCAGCCAGGTCGCCGGTATCCACGTCCTGGAGTCGGGCAATATCGCAGGATATAAGCTCGCTGATGCCGGTGTGGATAGCCTCGGCAATTTTTTTCGTGTTGCCGGTTTGTGAATAGTATATTACGATACTTTTCATAATTTAATGAGGAATTATCTCGGGAAGGCCCGGCAGGGTGGTGGTCATCCACCTGGTGGCGTCCCTGCCGATGAAATACATATCTCCAATCATGGTAAACGGAGCTTTACCGCCTTTACACCTGACCATGGGGTGGACGGCATAAACCTCATCGGTAAGTATCGTCCATTCCATGTAGTCGCGCTCGTGGGGGCCGGCGGTGATGTAGGGGGCGTCTCCGTAAGACAGCCCGACGGCATGCCCCAGTTTATCGCATTCGAAGCCCCATTCATCGACCAGGTCCTCGATTTTCTGGCCGGCATCGGTAATTTCTACGCCGGGTCGGAACTCCCGTACTACCATCTGCCTCATTTCCGCCCACAGGTCGAACATCTTTTTATATGTGCCTTCGGGTTTCTCCCACCAGTACTCACGTATCATCTGGGCGCCGTAGCCCGCGTTCCGGGTAAATTCCGGTGAAAACGTTATCGGATTCGGCTTTTTTATTACCGTGGGGCCGGGGCGGTAGGGATAAGGCGCCTCCGGTCGACTGTGAATTAAAATAATCCGGTCGATGATGTCGTTTGCCGTCAGGATTTCATTGGCTTTGTCGGCTACCTCTGCCTCGGTAAGTCCCGGTTTTAAATTGGCTAAAAAGGTGGTGTGGGCGAGGTCCGAAATACGGATTGCTTCTCCCATGACCGCCAGTTCTTCGGCACTCTTGGGGCCGCGTATTTCCCCGAACAACCGGTGCGCCTCCACCATTTGAACATCCGGGCATAGCTCGTTAAATTGCCGGTATTCGAACACCGGCCAGAAGCGAAAGCTGTCGATGCCGACCTTTGATTTTTGTAATTTGAGGCTGATAATCAGGTTGGCCGCATCGACTGCCAGGTTGGCCGAGGAGTGGATATTCTCCGCCGGCAGCCAGCAGCCCTGTTTGACCAGCGATTCTCCCGTTATGCCGGTGTTGCTGGGAACCAAAAAAACAGGCTCGCCATCGACCGGGAAAATCACCATGTTCTGCTTGTTGCCCCATACCCGCGTCAGGTAATGGACGGGCACGCCCAGCTGGGTGCCGCCGTAGACGATGAGAGCGGAAAGGCCGGTTTTCTGCAGCTTTTTACGCAGCAGTGACCAGCGTCGGTTTTTTTCTTTTAGGCTCAGTTCCGGCATGGCTCCTCCTTTATTGCCTACCACTCGCGTTTCATCTTTTTCGCCGGCTTGATGACTCTCTCAACGCTGTCATACCCCTGGTCGATAAATAGTAAATTGTCCCTTTCTTCCTCGGACACCAGTTCCTGGTAGGACTTTTCCGTGTGCGTGGGCGACTGCTCGACGGTTACCATGATAAACGGCCGCGCCACCTTCTTGATTATCCAGGGGCCATGGATAAAATCGGCGGGCAGATAGACCAGGTTGGAAGTAGTGAGGGTATGTTTTTCCATCTCCGGTCCCAGGCAGAACTCCACCTCACCTCCCAGGTCCAGCGGATTATCCGGGTCGGTCCCGATGTGCATCACCACCTCCGGGTATTTGTGTTTATGCGGTCCGTGCCCCATCTCTTCCCATGATGATACTCCGGGCAATCCTTCAGGGACAGCGGGCACCCAGTGGATGTAGTACTGGTGGCTTTGAGAATAGGCGTTATCGTTCACTTTACCGTCGACAAAAGCGACCACGGCACCGGTGCCGGGCGGGTTCCAGGGCCTCGGTCCGGATAAGATATATTTTCCGTACTTCGTTTCCGCCATTACTTCACCCTCCCGTTTGTTGCGGCTTTACCATGTTGCTGTAGCCCTCGCTCATGCCCTCGTCATGCCAGAACGACCAGTCAAGCTGGGCTCTCTGTTCCCTGGTTACCAGCTGAGGGTAGAATTTCTCCGTGTGCTTGAGACCCTGGTTGATTTCAATGAATATCCAGGGCCTGTACGTTTTAAGGGGATTCCAGGGGGCGTGGATGAAGTTGGGCGGAATAAAGACCACGGTAGTCTCCGTGATGACGTGCCTTTCCATCTCCGGCCCCATGTACAGCTCGACCTCCGCCCCGAGGTCATCGGGGTCGTCCGGGTTCGTGCCGATGTGTATCAGGAGCTCGGCTTCACTGTGAATATGCGGTGGGTGACCCACTTTCATGTGGGGTTTTTCATGGGGCAGCACCCAGTGAATGAAATAAAAGTTACTGCCGTCAATGGTTTTACTGTCCATACGTTGAAGAATCGGCCCCATGGGAAACGTAAAGCCCAGTTTAGGGGGGGCGTTTTTCAGAAAGTACTTATCGTATTTGCCATTAGCCATTACTTATCCTCCATGAACTATAATTCTGACAGGCGATGGTTATTTTTATGAGGCAGGTTTCAGGCGGTGTTTCAATTCTATCAGCTTATTATGCCATGAGCAAGGAAGAGAAATCCATCAGGCGGGTATTGACATTATTTTCGCTGTCATGGTAATGTTGATTAAATAGGTCAACAATGCTATAGCGTTGGAGAGGGGGCGAGGAGATGCAAGAAGTAGAATATCTCGACTATAAAAAAGTAAAAATACCCAGACTTACCAGAGGAATCGCCGGGGATGTTTCCGGGATAATCGGGAATACGCCCCTGGTCAGGCTGAACCGCATCGCTGAAGGCGTCAGTGCGGAAGTAGTGGCCAAGCTGGAATACTTCAATCCGGCCAATAGCGTCAAGGACAGGCTCGGTGTGGCTTTGATTGCTGACGCTGAAGAGAAAGGGCTTATTAAGAAAGATACGGTTATTATAGAGCCTACCAGCGGAAATACCGGTATAGGCCTGGCTTTTATCTGCGCCGCGCGGGGATACCGGCTTATCCTCACCATGCCTGATACGATGTCCGTGGAGAGACGGCAGCTTCTTTCTATCTTCGGGGCCGGGGTGGTGCTGACCCCCGGGGCTGAGGGGATGCCGGGGGCGATAAAGAAGGCGGAGCAGCTGGTGGCCGAAAACCGGAACTATTTTATGCCGCAGCAGTTTAAAAACCCGGCCAATCCGGAGATACACCGTTTGACCACCGCCGAAGAAATCTGGCGGGATACCGGCGGCGGGGTAGATATCCTGGTCAGCGGCGTGGGCACCGGCGGCACGATTAGCGGTGTGGCGGAGGTCATCAAAGCCAGGAAACCGGGATTCAGGGTAGTCGCGGTTGAGCCGGAGGGTTCTCCGGTGCTTTCCGGGGGAAAAGCCGGGGGGCATAAAATTCAGGGTATAGGTGCCGGTTTCGTACCCGATATCCTCAGGACGGACCTGATTGATGAGATTATAACCGTGAGTAATGATGACGCGGGCGCTACGGCAAGGCGTCTGGCCAGGGAGGAAGGAATACTGGCGGGGATATCATCGGGGGCGGCTGCTTGGGCGGCTCTGAAAATCGCGGGCAGACCGGAGAATAAAGGCAAGCTCATCGTGGTTATCTTGCCGGATACGGGCGAACGCTATCTATCGACTTGGCTTTTTCAGGAATAGCCCGCGCCTGCTATAGCTCCCGGAAGCTGTGCAGCCGCTCGAAATCTATAAGACCGCTCTCGGCGATATTTTCGATTTCTATTCCGGCCTCGACGGCTGCCGCTACCGGATTCAGTCCGCCGAGTTGAACTACGCCAACCCGATTCATGGCGACCGGAATCTGGCAGAGTGGCTCGCTGGTATTTCCCAGGGCGTAAATCCCGCCGATGCCGATTTCCTTGAGCCTGGCGGTCTTCTCCTCGACGAGTTCTCTGGCCGGTGCCGGTATGGTGCGAAACGCGCCGAGGATTTTTCCGCTTCCCGTCCTGGAAACCAGCCCGACGCTGGTCATTTTAGCCTGGATAAACTGCTCGGAGGGGTCGGTGGAGGTGCCGGCGTATTCGGTTATCGCCACGAAGCGTCTCGGCCTGGAGTCTCTGATTTCCAGCACGCCGCCGAACCGGAACTCCGTGGGTACCCCGGCCTTGAGAAGGACGCCGTTTATTGAAGCGCCGCAGATGGTGGCCAGGCCGATTTTACCCTCGGGCACGACCACGGAACCGAGTTTCTCTCCTTCGTTCGCCGTGGCTACCAGCTCGCTGACGCATAGTCCGGCCTTGAAGGCGTCTTTCATGGCTGATATTGACTTCTTGAACCTGTCCCGGTCGATAATAGAGGTGTTGATAGCCAGCATTCCGGCGCGTTTTTCGGGGTCGAAAGTGGTCTGGTAAGCCAGCAGCTCCAGCTTATCACGCACGAGACCGAGTTGCTGCGATGCCAGCGCTTCCTTGACCTCCTGCCTGCCCAGGGGAGTAATCATCCTGCCGTCACGACCACCGGGTTGGGTGAAACCCCGTTCGTCGGTAATCCTGAGGTGATATCGCACTGCCCTCTCGCTCAGGAATACCCCGTCACGCTCGAGGAGGCGGGCGATGGTGATTGAGCCGAGAGGCTCCGAGGATTCACTCAGCACTTTAAGGATGGCAATTAACTTGTTTTCGGCATCGGTGCCGATAGGCTGGTCCATCTGCGATTTCTTCCTGTTACGGTTTTGAAGCTATTATACCACGCATTATTTAAAAGCAAAACAACGCGGGGAATACCGGCCTGATATTGTAAAAATGGACTTTCGCCGGTATTCAGTCTCTTTTAAACCGGTTGGTTATGGGGAGTCTCCTGTCCCTGCCGAAGGCTCGGGGGGTTATCTTTACGCCCGGTGGCGCCTGCCGCCGTTTGTATTCGCTGGTATCAACGAGTCGGGCTGACCGGCGCACTACTTTTTCGTCAATGCCTGTGGCCACAATCTGCTCGATGCTTTTATCCTCCTCGACGTAGGCGGTCAATATGGGGTCGAGTACCTCATAGGGGGGCAGGGAGTCAGTATCCGCCTGGTCGGGCCTGAGTTCAGCCGAAGGCGGTTTATCGATAACCGACGCAGGTATTAAATCGGTAGAAGCCAGCGTATTCCGATATCTGGCCAGTTTATAGGCCACCGTCTTGGGCACGTCTTTGATGACGGCGAAACCGCCGGCCATGTCTCCGTATAGAGTGGTATAGCCGGTGGCCATCTCGCTTTTATTACCGGTCGTCAGCACCAGCCAGCCGAACTTGTTAGATAACGCCATCAGAATGTTGCCCCTGATACGTGCCTGGGTGTTTTCCTCGGCAACTCCGGACTCGATTCCCCGGAAGGACTCCGCCAGCGTATCCAGATACGCCTGAAATACCTTTTCGATTGGTATAGTTAGTAGCTGGATGCCCAGGTTCTTAGCCAGGGTCTCGGCGTCCGACAGACTGCCGTCGGAAGAGTACCGGGACGGCATGGCTACCCCGAACACGTTGGACTTACCCAGTGCGTCGACGGCTATGGCGGCTACCAGGCTGGAATCAAGTCCTCCGGAGAGTCCGATTAACACCTTTTTAAAATCGTTTTTCAGGATATAGTCCTGCGTGCCCAGAACTAGAGCCTGATAGACTTCTCCCGGGAAGCCGGGTACTTCAACCTGTCTGGGGGTGAGGGGTGGTTTATCCGTGCTGAATGGCGCTTCGGATACCATGATGCTTTCTTCGAGGTACCAACCGTCCCCTTGTCGTAGTGTTGCTCCCTGCCGCCAGCGCGGGTCGTGAAGGCGGGTCCGGAAGACATTTTCGACATCCAGGTCGGCAACTATCAGGTCTTCCCGGAACTGCTGTCCCCGGGCGATTAGCTCACCTTTCTCGTCAAGAATAAGGCTATTGCCGTCGAAAACGAGCTCGTCCTGACCTCCTACCAGGTTGGTGAATGCAACGATGGCTATATTATCAGCGGCACGCGCCGCAAGCATTCTTTCTCGGTAGCCGGCTTTACCGAAGTGATAGGGTGAGGCGCTGATATTTATAATGACCTCGGCGCCGGAGTAGGCCTGGGTGGTAGCCGGTCCGGACTCGTACCAGATGTCCTCGCAGATATTAATGCCGATATTGATTCCGGCGAGGGTATAAACAGGGCACTCGCTACCCGCCCGGAAATAGCGGTTTTCATCGAAGACTCCGTAGTTGGGCAGGAATATCTTGTGATATACACCGGCAAGTTTTCCGTCGTGGATAATAGCGGCGGCGTTAAAGATATCCTGGTTGGCGTCAACGAAACCGACGACCAGCGTAATTCCCGACGATGCCTTAACTATTTTCTGCAGCGACCGCAGGTTTTCCGCAATGAACTGTGGTTTGAAAAGGAGGTCTTCGGGCGGGTAGCCGCAAATAGCGAGCTCGGGGAAGGTCAGAAGGTCGACACCCCGAGCTCTGGCTTCTTCAATGACTTTTAGAATCTTCTTTCGGTTTCCGGTGAAGTCACCCACGGTGACATTAATTTGTGCCATGCCGATACGGAGACGTCGGGTATCAATCCACTTGGTCATCTTGTCCCAGCCTCGACTTACAGTATTGCCAGGTATTTGTTAAGTTCGTATTCGGTTACCTGACTGCGATACTCGTTCCACTCTATCTTCTTGTTCTGGATGAAGGCATCGAAAACATGGTCGCCCAGTGCTTTCCGCACCAATTCGCTGTTTTCCGCTATCTGTATCGCTTCCAGCAGGCTGGCCGGCAGAGTGTCGATACCCCTTTTCTTAAGTTCCGCTTCAGGCATCTCGTAGACGTTCTCTTCTATCGGTGCCGGGGGTTCGTAGCCCTTTTCGATTCCTTCCAGTCCGGCGGCCAGCATGACGCTGAAGGCCAGATAGGGATTGCAGGCAGGGTCGGGAGAGCGGAATTCTATTCTGGTGGCCTTTTCGCGGCCCGGCCGGTATTCCGGCACGCGGACCAGGTCGGAGCGGTTGCGTCGCGCCCAGGATAGATATACCGGTGCTTCATAGCCGGGTACCAGCCGCTTGTAGGAGTTGACCCACTGGTTGCAGACGGCGGTAATTTCCGGGGCGTATTTCAACAGGCCGGCAATATAGCTCTTGGCTTCTTTAGACAGGTGATAGGGGTCTTTTGCATCGAAAAACGTGTTTTTATCGCC
>JAUWGD010000121.1 GCA_030606585.1 Dehalococcoidales bacterium
ATTAATGATACCATTTGTCAATAGTTATTATAACATGTTGTGTAAAATTTTTATAAATATTTTTTCTAATTTCATTGATAACTAATAGATACTTAACTACCCTTCCTTTTCCCTCCCCCTCAGCCACTTCTCCTTCTGCTCAACGCGTGTTTTTTCATCGGTGGTTTTATAGTTTGAAAGAAAGTCATCGCGGAAGGTGCTGAAGGTGCCGTCCAGGATAGAGCTTCTTATCTTTCCCATCAGGTTGGCGATAAAGCGCAGGTTGTGGACGGTGGCCAGCCGCAGGCCCAGAAGCTCATCGCTGCGGAAGAGGTGGCTCAGATAGGCGGCGGAAAAGGTGCGGCAGGTAGAGCAGTCACAGGCGGGGTCGAGGGGATCGTCCATCTGGCGGTAAGCCGCTTTTCGTATGTTTATTCTACCCTTGCCGGTAAACAAGGCGCCGTTGCGGGCTACACGTGTGGGCAGGGCACTGTCGAAGATATCGATGCCCCGCGCCACGCTTTCGACGATATCCTCGGGCGAGCCGACCCCCATGAGGTAGCGCGGCTTTTCAACGGGCAGTAAAGCGGACGTTGCCTCCACCATGGCGAAAGTCGTCTCTTTAGGCTCTCCGACGCTCAGGCCGCCGATGGCATAGCCGGGGAAATCGAGCGCCGTCAGGTACTCCGCCGACTGCTTTCTAAGCTCCGGGAACATGCCCCCCTGAACGATGGCGTAAAGCACCCGGTCTTTTCTTTTTTGAGCTTTAAAGCATCTCTCCGCCCAGCGGTGGGTCCTGTCCATCGCCTTACGTACTTTTTCCTGATTGTCACCATAGGCGGTACATTCATCCAGTACCATGATAACGTCGGCGCCCAGCGACTCCTGGTAATGAATCGCCAGCTCGGGGGTGAGGAAATGCTCGCTGCCGTCGATATGCGAACGGAAGGTAACGCCATTATCGCTAATTTTACACAGAGGGGCCAAACTGAACACCTGGTAGCCGCCGCTGTCCGTAAGCATGGCGCCGTCCCAGGCCATGAACCGGTGCAGGCCGCCCATCTTCTCGATAACATCGATACCCGGCCTCAGGTAGAGGTGGTAGGTGTTGGCCAGCACCATGTTAAAGCCGATATCTTTAATTTCGCGGGGGGTGATGGTCTTGACCGTAGCCTGGCTGCCCACCGGCATGAACACGGGCGTGGGCACGGTGCCGTGGGGGGTATAAAGCTCCCCGGCACGGGCGGCGTTATAGGTTTTAATTAAATTGAAATGTTTTTGGGGCAAATTTTAACTCCCCTGTATCAAGCGGTTGGCGATGATGCTGCGGTGCACTTCTGAGATGCCGACGTAAATCTCGGTCATCTTGGCATCACGGTAGAGTCGTTCCACCGGCAGGGACTTCATCGTCCCGTAAGCCCCGTGGACCTGCATCGCCATGCGGGTAACGTCCACGGCGACCTGTGAAGCGAAGAGCTTGGCCATGGACGACTCGTACTGGATGCTCTGGCCCTGGTCGCGGAGGAATGCGGTGCGGTAGACCAGCCAGCGGGCGGCCTCGATTCGGGCAGCCATCTCCGCCAGCTGCTGCTGTATGGCCTGCATTTTGGCGATAGGCTTTCCCTGGACTTTCCTCTCCCGGGCATATTCGATGGAAAGCTCCAGCGCGTTCTGGGCGACGCCCACGCCCTGCGTGGCAACGCTTAATCTCTCTATGCTTATCGCCTCCAGCAGGATATCGAAGCCCTGCCCCTCTTTGCCGATTAGATTTTCCTGCGGCACATAGACATCGTCGAGATAGACCACCGACGTCCCCAGTCCCCTCAGTCCCATGGTCTCGCAGGGCTCGCGGAGGGTAAATCCCTTTGAGGAAGAAGCGACGATGAAAGCGCTGATACCCTCTTCCTTTTCCCTTCGAGCGAAAAGGAGCACCACGTTCAAAACCGGTGCCAGCGCCATGAACTGCTTCTGTCCATTGATGACAAAGCCCTTACCGCTGCGGCGGGCTACGGTGGTAATCGCCCGGGTGTCCGAGCCGGTATCGGCCTCGGTAAAGCCGATGCCCCCCAGCCACTCTCCGCTGGCCAGTGGAGTTAAGAAGCGTTTTTTCTGCTCCTCGGTTCCGAAGCGGAAAATCCCTTCTTCGGGGACGGTATTAACCGCCATAATCGCGCCGACGGTCATCGAAGCCCGGCAGAGCTGTTCCTGCACCAGAATGAAGCTGACATAGCCGGCGCTGCCGCCGCCGTAAGCGACCGGATACGGCAGACCCTGAAAGCCACGCCTGCCTATCTCTTTAGCGAGTTCGGTGGGAAACTGGCCGGTGCGGTCGATTTCCGCCGCCTGCGGCAATACCTCTTTAGTCGCGAAGTCCTGAGCCAGACTCTGCAGCATCTTTTCCTGTTCACTCAGATTAAAGTCCATTTTACCTCTCCGAAAATTTTATCCCAGGAGCCAGATATCCAGGCACATGACCAGGAATATCGCCCCCAGGTAGGGGAAAGCCGAAAGCCGGTACAGCTTCCAGGCCTCTTGAGTCGCGCGGGAAACGATGAGTCGGAAGCCGGCATAGACCATAATGATGCCCAGTATATTGGCCAGCGCCAGATACAGCCAGGAGAAGTCGCCGACGAAGTAAAGGGCGAGGGAAGCCGCATAGAGCACCAGTGAAAATACCAGCAGTATCTTGATGGAATCCTTGACCTCCAGATTGATGGGAAAGTAGTTCAGTCCTGCCTGCCGGTAGTCCTCCCGGTGGGCGATATTGACACTCCACACGTGCAGCGGGAGCCAGGCGGCAACCAGGGCGCACAGCAGCAATAGCTCCCAGCTCAGGGTTTGGCTCACAGCCAGCCACCCCATCAGAATCGGGGCGCAGCTGGCGAGCACGCCCTGAGGGTAAACACAGGTCACCTTCTTGCGCCAGGTGGCAGCGACCAGCGTGCCGAAGGCAGCCGCCAGGAAAACAAAGGGGTGCAGATACCAGGCAAGAATCAGACCGATAATAATCAGACCGATAATCAAAGGCAGCACCTTCCGATGGGGATAAATAGCCTTTGACGGTAACACCCGAAAGCAGGTGCGTCGCATACGGGCGTCAATATCACGGTCGAGATAGTTGGTCAGGCCGTTAGCGCCCGCCGAGGCTATTAAAACCGTCAGCAGGACAAGGCCAAGGCGGGGCGTAAGCTGTCCCTGCCCGGCGACGACCGCCGCACAGAATCCGATAAAGGCCAGCAGGACACTGGGCAGAGGCTTCAACACCTCGATATAGTTGACCGCCCTGCCGGCTGCCGACCTTTTCTTCGACGGCAGGCCCATTTCTCTCTCACCACGTACGGCTATTTGCGAATGATTCAATGCCATAAATCCACATCAATTATACACAATCTGCTCAACTCAGGCTAGGAGAGGGACTGGTGTCTTAATTCAGAAATATCGGCTGCATTTACTATCCCGCCGTTATTGTATTAATATAGAGACAGTGAAAGCAGAACTTAAGAAATTGCTGGCGGAGAGACAGAAACAATATATTACTGACGCTGACCGCGTGCCGTCGGCGGTATTAATCCCTGTTTATGAGAACGAGGGACAGTACCACATTGTATTCATCAGACGTACGGACACGGTCAAGACACACAAGGGTCAGATATCCTTCCCCGGAGGGACCCGGGAAATCAGCGACAGTACACTGCTGGATACGGCTATACGGGAGAGCACCGAGGAAATAGGTCTGCTCCCCGAGGATGCCGAGATTCTGGGAGAGCTCGACGACGAGATAACGACGACGTCAAACTACATCGTCACCCCTTTCATCGCCATGATACCCTGGCCATATTCGTTTGTAATAAATAAGGGCGAGGTTGACGAGATTATCAAAGTGCCTGTGAAAGCACTCCTGGACAAGGACTGCTTGAAACCTGATATCGAATTTCTCAACGGTAAAGAGTTCGAGTCTTATGCCTATCACTACAAGGGGAAGGTAATCTGGGGCGCCACCGCGCGGATACTGAACAAACTGCTGGAAATCATCGGACAGATTACGACGGATAGATAAAGGATAAACAGGATATCAAATAATAGCAGCCTGGAATCGCCATGCTTTTACTAACCGGCGGCGAGGACGCAATCTTTGAAGAGGATGTTCTTACTGTAGCCGTCGTACTTACCCTGCACCGTCACCGTCTGCCCCTCGTTGAGACGGCTCATCTGACTCATGCTCTCCTTTTCGAACGAGCATCTGACGCTCCACAACATCTTTTTCTGTGAGCCGTCAAGCACAATATAACGAACGTCAATATGGTCGCGGATAAACACCTTCGCCACCACTCCCGTAACCGCCAGCGTTTTACCCGTTAGTTTGGTGTGCGTCCCCACCATATTCGCCCGGAAAAGCTCATCCAGCTGGTCGACGCTTACCTCCGCGCCATCGGCGATTTCATCCAGAGTCGGAGCAGCCGCTGATTCCGGCTTCGGTTCGGGCTCGGGTTCGGGCTCCGGTTCTGGCTCCAGCGCGGGTTCTGGCTCCGGCACGGGTTCCGGTTCAGGCGCGGGTTCCGGTTCCGCTTTGGCTTTAGGCTTTCGTCCCCGCTTAGGTTTCGGTGCTGGCGCGGGTTCCGGTTCTGGTGCTGTCGCTGGTTCCGGTTCTGGCTCCGGTTCCGGTTCGGGCGCTGGTTCAGGCTCGGGCGCTGGTTCAGGCTCCGGTTCCGGTTCAGGCTCAGGCTCAAGCGCTGGTTCAGGCTCAGGCTCGGGCACTGGTTCAGGCTCGGGGGATACCGACCGCCAGGCAGAACTCCGCTCCTCCTGTATCTCCCTGTAGGTCTTGTCTATCTTCTTATAAGACCGGGATAAAAGCGGATAACCGCACCACTGGCAAACCCAGTCCTCGGTGCGCATAGTCTGTCGACCACAATTAGGGCATCCCGGCATAAAATTTCCTCACCCATAGATTACACGTGATAACCGCAGCTTGTCAACTGGTAAAATAGTACTATAAACAAAGTCATTCGCAGTGTAATTTGACCGTAATATTACTGATAATCAATACTATAGTTAACATTTCTATGTTAACTTTTCTTATTATATCTTGACAATTTACCTGAAAAGATTTATAATATAACTTAGGTTATTATGGAGAAATTACATGGCGGCTAAAAATTACTACAACCTGCTGGGCGTCAGAAAGGACGCCAGCGATAAAGAAATAAAGCAGGCTTACCGCCGACTGGCGCGTAAGTATCACCCCGATGTAAATGCGGGGGACAAGTCCGCCGAGGCCAAGTTCAAGGAGATAAACGCCGCCTACGAAGTACTTTCGGACAAGGATAACCGGAAGAAGTATGATAAATACGGCGATAAGTGGCAGTATGCCGACCAGTTTGAACAGGCCGCC
>JAUWGD010000045.1 GCA_030606585.1 Dehalococcoidales bacterium
ACGACTGGGTGCGATAACCGAACACAGACAGGCGGAGGAAGCCCTGCGGGAATCCGAGGAGAAGTTCTCTAAAGCCTTTCGTGCCAGCCCTAACGCCATGGTCATCACCACCCAGAAAGATGGCAGATTCATTGAAGTTAATGACAGCCACATCCGCTTTACCGGTTACACACGTGAGGAAACAATTGGCCGTACCGCTACCGAACTGAATGCCTGGGTAAACCCGAAAGACCGCCGCAGGATAGTGAAGATATTAGAAGAAAAGGGCCACGTTGACAACGAAGAAATCCAGTTCCGCACCAAGTCAGGTAAAATATATACAGGGCTATTCTCAGCCGAAAATATTAATATCGGCGGCGAACCGTGCCTAATCTCCGTCAGTGTCGACATTACCGAACAAAAGCAATCTCAAGAAATACTTCAGACGGTATCCCATAACTCGCCGCTGGGTATTTATATCATGCAAGATGACAAGCTAAAATATACCAATCCGCAGTTCCAGAAAATCACCGGATATAGCCAGATAGAACTACTCGACCGGGAGCTACTCAGCCTCGTAGCCGTCGAGGACAGTGACGTACTCAGGTCAAGCACGGCGTTTACCCTCCAGGAGGAGAGCCCCTACCCGTGCGAATACCGCATTCTCAATAAAAACGGGCAGGTCAAATGGGTCATGCAGACCGTTTCACCCATCAGATACGCGGGGCATGAAGCAATACTCGGTAACCTTATGGATATCACGGAACGTAAATACCTCGAGAGGAAAGTAATTGAATACGAAGAACTGAGCAAAATGAAGAGCGACCTGCTGGCTACGGTCTCCCACGAACTACGTACTCCCCTGTCGACCATAAAGGGCTACTCAACCATGATACTCGACTACTTCTCCAGGCTCTCTTCTGACGAAACGAAGGACTATCTTATATCCATTGACAACTCAACCGATAGGCTGGCCAAACTGGTCGACAACCTGCTGGACACATCGCGCATGGAAGCGGGACTGCTGAAACTGGAAAAGTCTCCGGCCAATATTCACCAACTCATACAGAGAGTGGTTGCTGAAGCGAGTATCAGGACCAGTCACCATAAAATTATTACAGAACCGAGCAACAGATTGTCCAGGGTAAACATTGATGTCAAGCGAATCCGTCAGGTAATGGACAACCTCATTGACAATGCTGTAAAGTACTCACCGCAGGGAACGGAGGTGCGGATATCAGCTAAAAAATCCGGTCGCGAGTTGCTTATCATTATTAAAGACCAGGGTTCGGGTATACCTGCCGAGGAACTGACCAGCATATTCGACCGTATGTACAGGATTGAACAAAGGTTATCCTCGGGTGTGGAAGGAATGGGACTGGGCTTATATATTTGCCAGGGTCTGGTAGAAGCACACGGCGGTCGAATCTGGGCGGAGAGTACCGTGGGCAAGGGAAGCACCATCCACTTCACTCTCCCCATAGCCGGCGCGGGAAAAAGGGAAATAAAACGGTGAAACGAGAGCGTACGCTGGTAAAACCTCTCGTTGTGGAATATAATATCATTCACCGGAAAGCGAGGTGATACCATGTCTCCAAAGAAAGCCCTGGTTCTGGTGGTTGATGATGATATCCGTATGCTGCGTATGATGAAACGTATACTGGAGCTGGAGGGCTTCCAGGTACTTATAGCGAATAACGGAGATACGGCTTTAAAAACATTCGATAAGGAAACTCCTGACCTGGTACTGCTCGATATCATGATGCCGGATATGGACGGATATACCGTGTGTAAGCGTATCCGCGAGTTCTCACAGGTCCCTGTCATTATGGTTACCGCCAGAGGCGATGACAAAGAGAAAGTGGAGGGGCTGGATATCGGCGCTGATGACTATGTAACCAAACCTTTCTCCGCGAGCGAACTGGCGGCGCGAGTTCGGGCGGTGCTACGGCGTATCGGAAGCCAGGAAAAACCCCACGACGCCATATTCAGTTACAAGGACCTGGTAATAGACTTTACTTCACGCAGGGTTATAGTCAATAACGAGGAACTCAAACTAACCTCTACGGAGTACAAATTACTTTCTTATATTTCGCTTAACGCCGGTCGTGTCGTTACTCCCGACCAGCTCCTGAATAAAGTCTGGGGCGAGGAATATATCGGCGCTCCGCACCTCCTCCAGGTAAACATCGCCCGGCTCAGAAGAAAACTGGGGGACGATGCCAAGAAACCCGACTATATTCTGACCAGGCCCGGCATAGGCTATATCATGACAAAACCGGCATAACCAGAAATAACGGTAATATCAACAAGAACGCCAATAACGTTAAGAGAGCCTTCCCGATAACGGAAGGCCTCTTTTTATCTTCTTGATAACAACAGGGTACCAGTACTATTTGGTGCTTGCCGTTGATTTTTATGTGAGAATTCACCTCCGCGTTGTGACACTCACGTGACTCACCCTCCGTACACTGTAGACACCACCAACGGAGAGTGGCATGCGTGGGCAAAATTATTAGATTCACCCTTGTCATTTTTACAGTACTTTTTCTGGCTCCCTGGCTGACATCACTGGCCTACGGTAACGTTAACGGCGATTCCGGACTGGACGGTATCCATGTGGAAGCCGCCGATGTTTCGGCGGCACCGACGGCGACGATATTCAGCCAGGCTGGAGGCGGCGTGACACCCGGTGACCTCTTCTATATCGACGCTACCGATAGCTCTCACGATATGCTCGTTAGTCTCTATATCACCAACGCATACGAACTCATCCCCTACCTGAGATACCTCATTCTGAAAGTGGTTGTATATTATGAGGACAAAGACGGTCAGTGGATAAAAACACCGTCATGGCACGGCAATCCTGCTGTGGATACCTACATTACCCTGCGGAACAGCCATGTAAATCTCGCTCTGCCCGGCTTGACACGGTATAAAATTACCATCGAATCCGGCTCTTTCTACTGTATAAAAGCCAGTGAAAGCGGGAACGATGTATCACCGCAATTTTACCTTACGATAGAGCCTGTATAAACAGCCTACCGTGACTATTTTGTGAGTCTTAAACATACTTTTTTGATATGTTTGTGAGCTATTTTAGGTATTGTTAATAGTGAAAGACACGGAGGGATAACAATGATACTGGTATGGGATGATGCAAAATCTTTCCAGCGCCATCTCGAAGATATGAGAATATTCCGCCAGTCGCACCACGGTCCTACGGGGAGCGAATTGACATTATTCAAGGGGATGCCGACCCCTCATGATATCAATTATCCGTGTAATACAGGGGGCGGCAGGTATCTTATTAAAACAGTTAATAAAACGATTATCGTCCCTATATGGAAGATAGCACCAGCCCAGGGTTCACAGAACTAGGTGGAGGCACCTGTTAAAATCAGTATAAGGAAGCATCGTCAGGTATGAATAACCGTCAACGCATTATGGTCGTAGATGATGACCAGGACATGCTCAAGCTGCTGAATCACACCCTGGAAAAAGAAGGTTTCGATACGATTATCGTCGCCGATAGCGATTCAGCATTGAGCATCATGGATAAAGTGGCACCGGACCTTATCATCCTGGACACGACGACACCGGACAATGAAAGCTTTCAGACTCTCGATAACATGCGGGAGCATTCCGACGTTCCTATTATCATGCTTACCTCAGAATATGAACTGGAATCACTGCGGAAAGCTATTTCGCTTGGTGCCGACGATTTTATCCGCAAGCCCTTCAGCATGCGGTCGTTCATAGCCCGCATCCGAGCCAAGCTGAGACGCGCCCAACTAACCGTCCGGTAAATAACTCGTACCGGTTACAGCTTGATATTTTATCGACTGTACTGTATACTCATAGCACAATTGAATACGTAAACAGGGGCGCCCGAGCGCGAGCGAGGGCCTAACTGGAGAGCAAGTCGGTGACAATCCGACGCGGCCGCGCCACTGTGATTGCCCCTTCCATAGAAGGGTCATTAGCCAGAACGCCAGCCTCTAAACAGCCTACAGCACTCCGCAGGTAGTGGTAGGACTTTTTATTAAGTCTGGATACCCCTCGGCTGAAGGCGAGGGGTTCACTCTTTACAGGGAGAGAAAAATGAATAGTATGCGTAAATCTGTGGCATTTTTCCTGATGGCGGTCCTGTTACCGGTTCTCCTGGCATCCTGCACCGTGTCCGAGGACCTGCCCCAGACACCTGTTCTCATTATTGACCAGCTGGGGCGAACGGTTACGCTGGAGACCGCCCACCCGCAGAGAATCGTTTCCCTCGCCCCGAGCCACACCGAGACCCTGTACGCGCTCGGACTGGGCGACCGCCTGGTTGCCGTAACCGACTATTGTAACTACCCCCCGGAGGCTGCAGAGAAACCGAGTATCGGCGGTTTCAGCACGCCTAATATCGAAGAAGTTGTGGCCATGGACCCGGACCTTATACTGGCTACGTCAATCCACGAAGCTGAAGTTATCGCCCAGTTTGAAGCTAAGGGTTTTACCGTTGTAGCCACGGACCCCACGACAATCGACGAGGTAATCGAGTCGATAACTTTGATAGGAAAGGTTACCGGTGCCGGAGAGGCAGCTGCCAGCCTGATAGCCGCTATGCAGAGTCGCGTTAAAGTCGTGACCGATAAGACGGGCACGCTGGCCGAGGAGGAAAAACCTCATGTTCTTTACATCGTATGGCACGACCCGCTGATGTCAGCCGGCGCAGGGACCCTGCAAGACGAACTCATTCGGACGGCCGGAGGCATTAATGTTGCTGGTGACCTCGACAAGTATACCACCATCAGCCTGGAAGTGGTGATTGCCGCCAATCCCCAGGTGATAATTGCCGGCTCCGGTCACGGCAGTGGCGGAGAGATGACCTTTGAGTATATCCAGACCGATGCGAGGTTAAAGGATACGGATGCCCGCCAGAACGACCGCGTTTTTTCCATTAACTCCGATCTAGCCAGTCGTCCCACTCCGCGAATCGTCGAGGCTCTGGAACAATTTGTCCGGTTCATACACCCCGGACTATTTGAATAAAAAGCGGGAACAGCTCAATATATGACACTTAATCAAACACCAACCCTGCCGGCAGGCACGTACCTTTCAGGAAGGCGTACGCGTATCCTGAGCCTCCTGGGACTATCCGCGGCACTGGTAGCGGTCATCGCACTGGCGACCAGCATCGGCAGCGTTCAAATCCCGTTCTCGACCACATTCGGCATACTTCTGGATAAACTGCCGTTCGTGGATATCACCCAGACATGGCAGAACGTTATCGCCACCATCGTCCTGGATATACGTCTGCCCCGCGTTATCCTCGCCGGACTGGTCGGCGCCTCCCTGGCGATTGCCGGGGCTACCTATCAGGGGCTATTTCGCAATCCCCTCGCCGACCCCTATCTCATCGGCGTGGCCCAGGGGGCCTCACTGGGGGCTGTCATCGGTTTCCTGCTGCCGGTTGCCTGGAATATCGCCGGATTCGGCCTCATTCCCCTGCTCGCTTTCTGCGGGGCGCTGCTCGCCACCGCGACCGTCTACATGCTGGCGCGGGTGGGCAAGACCCTCCCCGTGACCACCCTTATTCTGGCCGGGGTGGCGCTGAGCGCCCTGCTGGGGTCAATCGTCTCCTACCTTATTATCTCCAGCGGGGACAAAATGCACGGCATTATCTTCTGGCTGATGGGCAGCTTCTCCATGAGCCAGTGGTCGGAAATAACAGTCGTCCTGCCCTATATAGTAGTAGGGACGGCGGTCATTATTATTTTCGCCCGTATACTCAACGTCATGCAGCTCGACGAGGAACAGGCGCAGCAGCTGGGCGTGAACGTGGAAAAACTGAAGCTAATCCTGCTGGCGGCGGCCACCCTGATTACGGCCGCCAGCGTTTCTTTCGTCGGGACGATAGGATTCGTCGGTATTATTATTCCCCATGCCGTCCGCCTGATATGGGGAGCCGACCACCGTTTTCTGCTGCCGCTGGCGGTGCTGACCGGGGCTATTTTCATGATTCTCACCGACCTGGTGGCACGTACCGTGCTGGCCCCCACGGAAATACCCATCGGGGTAATTACCGCCATCTGCGGCGCTCCCTTCTTCCTCTACCTGCTGCGGCGGCGTAAAAAGGCGATTTTCTAAATCTGTAAATTTAACTTATAAAATACTATAAGAAAGAAGATATTTAGCAATGTTTTAGTGTCATTCCAGCGCAAGCTGGAATCCAGCGGAGGGGGTAAGGGGGTCTGGATCCCGACCTTCGTCGGGATGACATTTTTGTTAGAAAGAAAATAATTATAATTTAATAATACTCGCGGGATGACTATCTGAGGTCGATAATGATAGAACTGGAAATGCAGAAAGTAACGCTCGGCTATGACCACCATCCGGTGCTGGAGGATATTAGCCTCAAAGTAACGCCGGGAGAGATGGTGGGGCTCATCGGGCCCAACGGCTCCGGTAAATCGACCATCATCAAGGCGCTGAGTCATGTCATTAGTCCCGAGTCGGGTAAAATACTGGTGGATAAACGCGATATTACGCATATACCCAGGCGCGAACTGGCCTGTATGGTCGGCGTGGTCCCGCAGTTACCGCTGCTGCCCAGTACCTTCACCGCCTTCGAGATTGTGCTCATGGGCCGGAATCCCCACCTGGGCCTCTTCCAGTCCGAAGGAAAACGCGACTGGGCAATCGCCTGGCAGGCTATGGAGAAAACAGGCACCGATGAGCTGGCTAACCGCTACGTGAACGAGCTTTCCGGCGGCGAAATACAATGCCTGCTGATTGCACGCGTGCTGGTGCAGGAAACCAAGGCCATCCTCCTGGACGAGCCGACGGCTAACCTGGATATCGGCCGCCAGGGTGAAATACTCGACCTTATTAAAAAGCTCTGCACGCAGAATAACCTGGCGGTTCTAGCCGCCGTACATGACCTTAATATGGCGGCGCAATACTGCGACCGCCTGCTCCTGATTAACGAGAGACACATCTATGCCGAGGGAACGCCGAGGGAGGTTATCACCGACCGAAATATCAAGGAGGTTTACGGCGCCGAGAACTGTGTTTACACCCACCCCGTCAACGGCCTCCCTACCGTGCTGCTGGGTGCCCATATAAATAAAACCAACGGAAAATAATCGTGGAAACAGTACTGATAATAGTCCTGGCGGTAGCCATCGACCTGGTGCTGGGCGACCCGCCCAACGCCTTTCACCCGGTGGCCTGGATGGGCAAGGTTATTTCCTTTCTGGAAAAAGCGGGACTGAAGCTCAATCACACCGGCCAGTTCCTTTACGGGATGGGCATGACATTGTTCACAGTCGCGTTATTCGTTGTTCCCCTCTACTTTATTTTCTTTTATGTCGGACACGCCAGCCTGGCGGCAGGTATAATTCTGGCGGGGCTGATTCTAAAGAGCACTCTCTCCGTCAAGGGACTGCGTCGTGCGGCGCAGAAGGTCAGGAAATTGCTGGAGGACGATAAGCTGAAAGAAACACGCTTAGAACTGCGGACACTGGTTAGCCGGGATACGAGCGACCTGCCCGAGCCGTTGCTGGTATCGGCGGCGGTGGAATCGGTGGCGGAGGGCACCGGCGACAGCCTGGTGGCTCCGTTGTTTTATTTCCTGATTTTCGGACTCCCGGGGGCTATTGCCTATCGGGTGGTCAATACCATGGACTCTATGATAGGCTATCACGGGAAATATGAGCATCTCGGCAAGTTCGCGGCGATACTGGACGATATCCTCAACTTCATACCGGCCAGGATAGCGGCGCTGCTGCTCGTCCTGGCCGCAGCCGTGAAAAGGAACGGTCGAAAAGCCTGGCGGACGGCTCTCCGGCAACACGCCAGAACCAAAAGCCCCAACGCCGGCTGGCCGATGGCCGCCATGGCCGGTGCATTAAACGTACGACTGGAGAAGCCGGGGCAATACCAGCTGGGGGAAGCTAAAACCCCTCTGGTTCCGGAGACTATCAACGACACCGTACAATTATTCTGGATAGCGGCGTCAGCCTGGATACTGATATGCTTAATCGTGGGGGGTATTCAAATTGCCGTTACGACCTAAAAGGGCTATAGCCGGACTTCAAAATTGCGTGCACGGAGGCATCAACTTTACCGAGCTAAAAGCGCTGGGGCTGGACCCCAACGATATTCTCGATTTCAGCGTTTGCACCAATCCGTTCATGCCGCCGCCGGGAATAAAAGAAAAGATGAGCGCGATAAACATCGAGCAATACCCCGATTCCCGGTCAACCGAACTGCGAGAGCGGCTTTCGGAAAGATTGAAAATATCTGCGGAGAATATCCTGGTCGGCAGCGGCACCACCGAGTTGATACGGCTCATCGCCCTGACCTATTTCCGGCAGGGAGACGCCGTGCTCCTCCTCGAACCCACCTATGGCGAGTACGAGGTTGCCAGCCGACTCACCGGGGCCCGGCTGATTAAACACCGCGCCAGAGAAAGAAATAAGTTCGCACCGAAGATAGAGGAAGTCTGCGACCTTATCAAGCAGCATCATCCGAAAGCGGTTTTTATCTGCAATCCCAATAATCCCACGGGGAAATACCTTTCACGCAGCAATATTGAAAAAGTCCTGGACGGAATGGGCGATAATCTGCTGGTACTGGACGAGGCCTATATCGACTTTATCGAAAAAACCTGGAATTCGCTCGACCTTACGGATAGGGGCAACGTGGTCTTCCTGCGCTCCATGACCAAGGACTACGGCCTGCCCGGCCTGCGCCTGGGCTACGCGGTCGCCCGTGAGGAAATTATTGACAGCCTGCGGATTGCCACGCCGCCCTGGAACGTAAATAGCATCGCCCAGAGCGTAGCGATAGCCGTCCTTGACCAGGATGAGTACCTCAGGCAAAGTCTGAAACAGGTACGGGAAGCCAAACGCTTTCTTATCACGGAACTCACCGGACTCGGTTTCAAGGTGCTGCCTTCGGACACCAATTACTTCCTCGTAAAAGTGGGTAATGCCGCGGAGTGCCGCCGTTCTCTTCTAAAAGATAGTATTCTGTTGCGCGATTGCACGTCTTTCGGCCTGCCGGAATATATACGCATCTCCCCGCGTACCATGCCTGAGTGTAAAAGGCTCATTGCGGCAATCGGCAGCTTGATGAAAGCAGGAGGAGGGAGGTAACGGATGAAAAAAGTACTGATAGTAGTATTGGTGGTACTGGTGGGATGTGTTGCGGGTCTGATTATCACCTACCGGTCTCTTGGGGCGACACAAGACCAGTTGCAGGAGATGAAAGTTACCCTGGAGGAAACACAAGCGAAGCAACAGGAAACTGAAAAAATCCTTGAAGAGACCCGAAATGACCTGCAGGAAACAGCTGATAATTTAGAAGAGACCACGCAGGAACTCCTGGTCCAGAAGAACCAGACGGAAATATATTTGAAACTATATGAAAGCAATTTAAAAGTACTGCAGGATAAAGAAAAGGAACCGGACACGGTGGCCGGAGAACTGGCCGCGCTCCAGCAAATAAACAGCGAGCTTCAAGAAATTTATGATGAAATGCGGAATAAACTCGACCTCTATGAAGATACACTGGGGACTCAGGTTTTTTCCGGAATGATGCCCCCTTACCAGTCAGGTAATCTTGATATAATAACGTTAGCCAACCAGGATACTGCCAAAAATCCTACATGGAAAGAACTGGAGGATTTTTTAAGGGAAGATAAAACGGATAAAAACCTCTATGTTCCCGATGTATACGTATGCGGGGGATTTGCCCGGGACGTCCACAATAACGCGGAGGCCCGGGGCATACGTGCCGCCTTTGTAGTAGTCCACTTTCAAGATGAAACAATAGATTCTCATGCCCTCAATGCTTTCAAGACCGTGGACAAGGGACTGGTTTACATCGACTGCACCCACTGGGAATATCCGTTTGATATCACGAATTACGATAGGTCGGTGGAAATGGCGAAAGACGAGTCATATGTAGAAACCCTGCTTTTCCCCGAAGGCTGGGAACTTATCCCCGGTGACGATATTGTCAAGAGCATAGAAATATACTGGTAACAGGAGATTTCATGGATTTACTTACGAGAACCATCAAGGGTATTAAACCCCCGGCTAAAGCGTTTATGCACGTAGTACGGGCCCGCCAGGACACACTGACCAAGCCCGCGGGCAGTCTGGGCAGGCTGGAAGAGTTGTCAATCCAACTGGCCGGTATCCAGGGTAAAGCCACACCCAGCGTTGAAAAGAAAGCCATGATTATCATGGCCGGCGACCACGGCGTCGTTGACGAAAAAGTGGGCAACTGGCCCCGCGAGGTAACCGCCCAGATGGTGGAGAATTTCCTTCGAGGCGGGGCCGGAATCAACGTGCTGGCGCGCCAGGTGGGAGCCAGGATAATCTTCGCGGATGTCGGCATAGCCAGCGACCTCAAACCGAGTCCGCAGCTTATCGTCAGGAAGGTCGACTACGGCACGAAGAACATATGCCTCGGTCCGGCCATGACCGCCGAACAGGCGGTGAAGGCCATCGAATCGGGAATAGAGATTGTCAGTACAGAGGCTAATAAAGGACTGGATATCGTCGGCACCGGCGATATGGGCATCGGCAATACCACAAGCAGCAGCGCCATTTTTGCGGCCATGACCGGCAAGCCTGCCCGCGAAGTTACCGGACGCGGTACCGGACTGACCGATGAACAGCTTGCTCACAAGACAGATGTCATTATACGGGCGCTGGAAGTCAATAAGCCGGACCCGTCCCGGCCCCTCGACGTACTGGCAAAAGTCGGCGGGTTCGAAATCGGCGGTCTGGCGGGGGTCATGCTGGGAGCGGCCGCCAGACGTATTCCGGTGGTCATCGACGGCTTTATCTCCGGGGCGGCGGCGCTTGTTGCGACGGCTCTGGCGCCGGAGGTCAAGGACTACATCATCGCCGCCCACGTTTCGGCGGAAGCCGGTCACCCGGCCATGCTCGAACATATGGGACTGAAGCCGTTGCTGAATCTCGACATGCGACTCGGCGAAGGTACCGGCGCGGCGCTGGGAATGTTTATTGCTGAAGCCGCCGCGAGGACACTTAACGAAATGGCTACTTTCGCCGAAGCCGGCGTCTCGGAAGGAGAATAACAGACTTGAGTTTCCTGGCCGCGATACAATTTTTAACGAGTATCCCGATTCCGGGAAAGCGTGAGCTCAGCCCGGAGACGCTGGGACGCGCCACGGCCTGGTTCCCGGTGGTGGGCCTTATCATCGGGCTGGTTCTGGCCGGGCTGAACTGGCTGCTGCTTTTGATTTTACCTCCGGCTTTAGTCAACGCCCTGCTCATCGCAGCCCTGGTATTACTCACGGGGGCTATGCACCTGGACGGCCTGGCCGATACCTGCGACGGTATCGCCGGGCACAAGACGGTCAAGGAAAGATGGAAGGTCATGCATGACAGCCGGACGGGGGCCTTCGGGGTGGTGGGTATCGTCGTGGTGCTGCTGATAAAGTATGTTACCCTGAACAACATCCCGCCGGTCTTTATGACGACCGTATTGATTTTAATGCCGGTAGTCAGCCGCTGGGCCATGGTCTATGCCATTTACGTGTACCGCTACGCCCGGCCGTCGGGACTGGGGACCGCCTTCAAGCAGGCAACCCGCTGGCCGCAGTTTGTCGCCGCCACCATAATCACCCTCGCGGTTTCCGTAGCTCTCATGCCCTGGTTCTCAATGGCCGGCTTATTGATATTAGCCGGTATCTTAATCATTACCACGGCGCTGGCTTTCTACTTCAGGTATAAATTCGCCGGACTTACCGGCGATACCTACGGCGCTATCAACGAA
>JAUWGD010000091.1 GCA_030606585.1 Dehalococcoidales bacterium
TAAAAACGATGCCCAGATTATCGCCGAGGTGCAGAGCGTAGTCCGGCATGAAATCGCCCACCACTTCGGCATCAGTGATGACAGGCTACGGGAACTCGGCAGGGACTGATTTCAGACTGCCCGGTTACTTAATTACCAGGGACTTTTTAATCACGTCAGAGCTAACCAAACGGTATCTGTTACGTTATATAATACAGTAAAGGATATTTTAACGAAACGAGAGGCTAACCATGAAACAGAAACTATTGAGAATAATATTAATAAGCGCCCTTCTCATCACGTCACTTTTCTTCGGCAGCACTGCTTATGCCCAGGAGGAGGAACTCCCCGACCCGGGTCTAACGCCGGATAGCCCCTTTTACTTCCTGGACACATGGGGTAAAAACATCGGCATGTTCTTCACCTTCGGTAACGAGGCCAAAGCCGGGAGAGCCCTGCAATACGCCGAAGAGCGACTGGCAGAAGCCCGGGCCATGGCTGCCAAGAACAGGGTAAGGGAAATGGAACGCGCCGCCAACGATTACGATGGATTTATGGCCATGGTCAACCAAAGACTGGAAGCAGCCGCACGGCAGGGTCTCTCCGATAACATCTCGGAGAGAGTGTCCCTGGCCACCGCAAAACACCTGAGAGTTCTGGACAGGGTCAAAGACCAGTTACCGGAACAGGCCCGTGAAGCACTGACGCGTGCCAGGACGGCTTCCATGAACGGGCAGATAAACGCCCTGCGGGCGCTGGCTGAAGGAAGACCGGAAAGGGCTATTGACATTGCCGCGGATACAATCGAGAACCGGCTGGAAAGGGCCATGGTGCGAGCTTCCGATAACGTGACCGCCGATGTCGAGGAAGCCCTCGATTACGCCGCCAGGATTGCCGCACTGGAAGAAGAAATGACCGCCCTTGCCGAGGAAAAAGGTATCGATATCACCGCCATTACACAGCGTTTAGCCCATTCTACGGCCAACCGCCTGGAGACCTTGAGCGACGTCTATGAAAGGGTCCCCGAGGTCGCCCGGCAAGGTATCGCAAATGCCATCGAGAACTCCGTAAGGAAGTACCAGAGGGCTGTTGAGAGACTCGCGGAGGAAAACGCCATCGGTGATATTCCCGATGCAGAAACCATAATGAACCGATTGCAGGAGGAGGTCAGGGCAAGACTGGGATTAAACACAGCCGATGATGCGGTGGACTCTGGAAATATAACCGTAGTAGTAGAAGTCCGGGTAGAACACAATGAACAGAACCGAGAGCGTGTACCCGAGACCGAGACACAACAGGTTGATTCCGAAACATCTGCCAACCAGACGGAAAACGAGAAACCGAATCGAGGGCGCAGTCCCTGATGCCAGGACGATTAATCCTGGGGTCTCAGGGTCTTAACCATGTAGTCGCCCTCTGAATGATAGGCAAACTCGGTACGGTAGTACTCTTTAGCCCCGGTGCCGCTCAGGACTATCATGCGGTCGGACTGAAACTCGTCGAGGGCAATCCGCTCCGCTTCCCGGAACAAAGCCTTACCCAGTCCCTTATGCTGGGCGGCCCCGCTTAACTTCTCGCTGAGAGGCACCTCGGGACCGAAAATATGCAGCTCCCTGACGATGGCTGATTTGGCGTTTTCGCCCTCCCCCAGCGCCGGAACGGGGCGCGACTGAATTCTGAGTCGCAGCAGACCGAAGAGCGTTTCTCTTTCATCCTCAAAGGACAGGAAAATTTCTTTGCCGTCCGAGGCATCATAGTCCATCCTGACCATATGAGGTTCACCAATATCAAAACCGGCCCGCGCCCGGTGGCCATACTCCCGACATCTTATGCAATGACACTCGATGGCGTCCTGCTTCATTTTCTCCCTGACGATATCCCGCAGCGAGTCCTTGAGTCCGGCGACGATGAACTTGGACGGAATATCACGCAGCACGCGTGGAATCCTGACATACCGGGGTACGATAGACTTTATCCCGATGACCAGGTTGACCATCGTCTCATCGTCGTAGGGATGATAGCGTCCTTCACGCCACCATTTTTCCAGGTCGGTGCCCTCTACCACCATGGTAGGATAGAGCTTCAGACCGTCAGGTTTAAAGCGTTCGTCGGAAAAAAGCGTTTGTGACATCTCAAGGTCCTTCTCCGGCGTTGAGCCGGGGAGCCCCGGCATCCAGTGATAGTAGACCTTGAAACCGTGTTCACGGAGCAGGGCGGTGGCGTTGACCACTTCCTCAACCCCGTGTCCCCGCCTTACCAGTCGGTAGATATCATCGTCGAGGGTCTGCACGCCGAGTTCGACCCGCGTGGTGCCGAACTCCAGCATTCGCTCTATCTCCGCCTGCCCGCACCAGTCCGGCCGGGTCTCAATACACAGTCCGGTGCAGCGGTGTTCGGCCGTCTCGTTGGTTTTTTTGGCTTCTTCCAGCGTGGCCGATGCCGCGCCGTTAAGTCCGTCATAGCAGTCCTTGATAAACCGGTATTGATAATCGACGGGATAGGCCAGAAAGGTGCCGCCCATGATGATAAGCTCTATTTTGTCCGTGGGGTGCCCCATTTCGGTAAATATCCTGAGGCGTAGTTCCACCTGCTGCCGGGCATCATAATCACACCTCTTGGCGCGCAGCACCGCCGGGGACTCCGGCGTATAGCTCTGCGGCGCATCGGAGTAAGTCGGGCAGTACAGACACTGGCCGGGGCAGCTCATGGGCATAGTCATAACCGCCAGTGGCGTTACCCCGGATATGGTTCTTGCAAATTTCCTCATATTACGCTTACTATATACAGCAGACTATTATAAGTTTAACAGATATCAGCTTATGTCAACAACGATAAAGTCAACGCAGGGGGAGTCCAAGAGGGGCGAAGCCCCTCTTGAAACACATAGTTGTCATTGCGAGGAGTCCTTCAGCAGAAGGACGACGTGGCAATCTCAAATACGGTCAAGGAGATTGCTTCGCTTCGCTCGCAATGACACTGAAAGTAAGAAGTGCATAGGGTGACCAGAGATATCTTCAACCAGATAGCCAAGGGGTGGTATAACTTCCGGCACCGCACCATCTTCCGCAGTGAGCTCGAGGCGCTGGCAAAGCGCTGGCGGCAGGGCCATCTGCTCAATGTCGGCTGCGCCCACGGTCCCGATTTTATTCCTTTTAAAAACAGGTTCGAGCTGTACGGTATCGATTTTTCCGACAGGATGCTGCAGCTTGCCCGGAAATACGCCGATAAATATAAATTCGGCGTTCATCTGGTGAATGCCGATGCCCGGTACCTTCCTTATGCCGATGATTCATTCGACTGCGCAATAGCGGTGGCTACCTACCATCATATTGAAGACGACGGTGAAAGATTACAGGCATTAACGGAATTACAGCGCGTGCTCAAGCCCGGCGGCGAGGCGTTCATCACCGTGTGGAATAAATGGCAGCCCAGGTTCTGGCTGAAGACGAAAAACGTGCTGGTGCCCTGGCGCAGCCAGGACAAGACCCTCTACCGCTATTACTACCTGTTCTCCTACCGCGAGCTGGAAGAACTGACACGCAAAGCCGGCTTCGAGGTGGTAAGCTCATCAGCGGAAAGCAGGTACAATTTCCCGTTAAAGACTTTCTCCAGGAATATTTGTATACTGGTGAGGAAGCCCTAGAAATACCGGCGAAGTCACCTCCTCACCTCCACCCACAGCCTCTCCCCGTCGGTGACAAAGTCTATGCTGCCGTGTTTATCGGTTCGGTAGATATTATCAGAACCGATAATACGCTCGAGCCTGCCTAAAACCTCGGCGTCCGGGTGGCCGAATCGATTATCGGCACCGCAGCAGATGACCGCCACCTGCGGGCTGACCACTGCCAGGAAACCGGGAGTAGTCGAGGTATCCGAGCCGTGGTGGGGTACTTTAAGAACCGTAACCATGAGGTTAGCGCGTTCTCTTACAAGCTCTCGCTCGGTTTCACTCATGATATCGCCGGTCAGCAGAAAGCTAATATCGCCGGCGCTGAGGCGCAGCACCACGCTGTTATTATTGATATCCGACTGGCTGTCCGTGACAGGGTCTTCCAGCGGATTCAATACCCTGATAACAACGCCGTCACCCAGGTCGATTTCCTGTCCGGCGCAGGCAATGGTACTTTCTATGTCCTTTTCCTCGATGAGCCTCGACCACTCGTCTAATAAAGGCGAATTATGGTCAGGATCGGGATAAAGCACCTGCTCCACCCGATAGCGCCGCAGCACTTCCACAAGTCCGGCGAGGTGGTCCTGGTCGGGATGAGTCATTACCACCAGATCGATTGTCCTGTCCCAGAAAGGCATCCGGCTGCCGAGTCCCAGGATTATCTCCCGTGGACTGGGTCCGCCGTCGACGAGTACCTGCTGACTCCCCTTCTGAATGAGAATGGCATCGCCCTCACCCACATCGAGAAAGCTGACACGGAGGTCGTCATCGGGCATGGTGGCAGCCGTATAAGAGACCAGCACCGCCGCCAGCAGCAGGGGTACGATAAGCCACTTCCCGAGGCCGGAAAGCCCGAAAGTTATATTTAATCCTGCTCTCATGCGGCCGGCCGTTCCCGACAACATGCCGCGTAACCTTTTACGATAGCTATGCCACCAGATAGCCGCCGCGAGTACCGGATAGTAGCTCCATATCAAAGCCGGGTGAATCGATTCGACCCCAACGGATGAAAGGGAGGATGAACCCAGGCCGCCGACCACGAGTACCGTATATGACAGGAAAAGCCAGGCCAGCCAGCCGATAGCCTGAGCTACCGCCAGCGATGCCAGCCCCACTAAAGCCGCCAGAACTCCGGCGGCGATAATGCCGGGCAGGGCCGGCAGAGCCAGGAATGTTGCCAGAGGTCCTACCAGTGAAATGATGCCGAAGTAATAGGCTACCACCGGCCAGATGGCGATGACGGCTCCCAGTGTGGCGCTCCAGGTATCGACGACAACGTTGGCTGTAGAAACAAGAGCACCTTCCTCACCCAGCGTTCTTGCAACCACACTCCTGCCCCAGTCCCGTAAAATCGGGAATATAAAGACCAGTCCGGTCATGGCCAGGAAACTCAACTGGAAAGAGGCATCACCCAGAATATAGGGATGCACGCCTACCATGATAGCCGCGGCAAAAGTCAGCGCCACCATGCCGCTACGCTGCCTTCCCAGCGCCTCGGCGAGCAGGAACAGGCTGGCCATGATGGCGCCCCGCACCACCGGCGGATTCATGCCCGTGATTACGGTATAGAGCCAGACGGCAACGAGCGCCAGCCATACATAGAGGTAATACCGCCGCCCGAAGAGCCACAGGCCGATACCGAGCAGGATACCCGCCATGATACCGAGATGCAGACCGGAAATCGCCAGAAGGTGGGCCGTGCCGCTGCGGGAGAAGTCGTCTCTTAGCTCCTGAGGAATATTGCCACGTATTCCCAGCACCACGCCCTGAGCCAGCGATGCCTGCGGTTCCGGCAGTACCTGCGCCAGGGTTTGGGACAGCCGACCCCTGAGGGAATAGACCCAGGTGAGCGGTGCGAGACCCTGTCCCGTATCCAGCACCTCTATTCCGGGGTAGAACATGGTGGCGTGGATACCCTGGTGCGCCAGATACCCCTGATAATCGAAGTCGCCCAGCTGTGGCGGCGTCTTCAGTTCTCCCGTTATCCGCAGCGTATCGCCGTACTCAAAGGACGGGTAGCGGGGCACGAAAACCAGCACCGTTCCCTCGATATCGCGCCACCCTGAGTCCAGCCTGATAGAGGTCGCCGAAAGGTTAAGGCGGGTATTACTATCCCTGACATCGGGGTCGCCCGACACCGTACCCTCAATCTCGACGACGCTGAGGTCGTTATAGAAATGGACTTTACTGTCATCTATACCATACAGGCTGGAATAAGAATAAGCGGCTGCCGTGACGAATATGATTATCCCGAGGCAGGTCAGGATTATCGGCTTCTGGTACTGACGGGTAAAGAAAAGCAGGAGCAGCGGGGCAAGCCCGATAAGACAGAACGCCAGGGGCAAATCCAGTTTGTAACCCAGGAAGATTCCGGCTACCCAGACACAACTAAGATAAATAAGTACCACGAGTCATTATCCTTAACATCAGTCGGCCACGGTGATAAGGAGTTTAATACGCTCTAAGGTAACGTCTCCCATTCCATCTATTTTCTTGAGTTCATTAATGTCACGAAACGCGCCGTTTTGCTGTCGGTAATCAACAATTGCCTGAGCCCTCACCTCCCCTATCCCTGGCAATGCCGCCAGGAGCCACGCCTCCGCCCTGTTGATATTAATTTTTTGCGGGGCATCCCCATCCACCGGGACAGAAATGATAAGTTCGACATGACTCAGGTCGGCGCCATTGATAATGCCTCCCGCTGCCTTCAAAATATCTTCAATACCATCGCCGGCTTTCAGGGGATAAAAGCCCGGGTTATGGACCTCACCACCGACATATATCCGACCCGGCGGTTCACTCTCAGGCGCTATGGATATCTCTATCGCCCGGCTCTGGCTGTATTTCGACCATATAACGGCGCCGCCGGCGATAACAATCGCACCCAGAATGATAGCCGCTACGGTCCAGCCGTTGATAAACCTGCCCGCCTTCATGGAGGGTCTCCCTGCACGTACTGTTGAGAGTTAATGTCTGTTCGCCATCCGGCAAACTCGCCCTGACAATATAACAAACGGCGGACTTACGTCAAATGGGAAAATAACGACAACTGCGACGATGAAGTATAACAAAGAAAGAAAGACAGGCGACCACAATAATTATATAATGTAAAACCCGGTTAACCGCCCCTCAGGGCG
>JAUWGD010000078.1 GCA_030606585.1 Dehalococcoidales bacterium
GCCCGTCACTCGCCCTGCCGCCCCGGTTCTCGCAGACCCTGGTGGGACAATGGGCGCACATGGGATAACTGGCTTTTACCATACGAATTCTCCTTTCCCTGTCCTGAATTCTATTCTAGTCACTTGCCGATTAAAAGACAAGAATTCGGACACTTAAGGAAGCGTTGACAAAGGCATAAATAGGCGTATAATTAACTCGCCTGATATGAAATAGACAAAAAAGCCGGGTGGATGAAGACGATGAGCGTGAGACAGGGGCACTGAAACCGTTTAATATAGCGGTGGCTGGTGCCCTTTTTGGTTTATTGGGAAAGGGATTTGCAGGAGATGACACCTCAATAAATCAATCAGAGGGGTGAAAGAAATGAAAATCAAAGAAAAAGACGAGCAACATATGGTAATTGTATCCAGTCTTAGTCAACGACTCGGCTGGATTCTGCTGTTGGCATTCGCTATCTTTATGGGTTTCATCGGATTCCCATCCCTCTCTGTCGCACCTATTGTAATATCAGTTGTTTTTGGAATATGTGCTCTGGCAAATCTACGAAGCAGGAAGGTTGTCATTGATAAGCTCACCCAGAGCATTAGTCTGGACGAGCGGCGCTTCTTGTTAATTTACAGACAGCGTATTATCCCGTTTTCAGCAGTAAAGGGTATGACGATGGATGAAAAAATTCGCACTAATCCTCAAGGGGGCATTCCCCACAAAGCCTGGGAGATATCCATTGATATTGGTGGTAAAAAGCTTAAAATTGACAAAGGCTCCAATAGAATGAATATGTTAGAACTAGCAGAAAAAATTAGCCTGTTTATGGAAAAGAAGCTGACAAGATCATATGTTGGTGGCTCTGTAGACCCTTTTTTAAGAAGGGACTAAACACAAGTTAAAACCGAATCAACTTGGCGGTGGCTGGTGCCCTTTTATTACGAATTCACTTTGTACCTTTATCACTCATGTTATAATATACAATACAGGCAGGGAGGATAATATGTGGCTTCAAACGAGAATGTGGCTGCTGATGGCTGTCATGTTCGGCATCCTCTACGGTGTCGTTGTCGGTATCGGTACCTGGATGGACAAAGGCAGCGCCATGATCTATATCATACTGGCGTTCGTATTCCTCGGAATCCAGTACCTGATTGGCCCGGCTATCGTCGGCTGGACGATGAAGGTTAAATGGGTAACGGAAAAGGAGGAGCCGGAACTGCACAATATGGTAGCGAAACTGGCGGCTACTGCCAACATACCCAAGCCGAAGGTCGGCATATCCCAGTTGAACATACCCAATGCCTTCGCCTTCGGTCGTACGCGGGGCGACGGGCGGGTATGCGTCACGCGCGGCATACTGACCCTGCTGAGTCGTGACGAACTCAACGCGGTGCTCGGCCACGAGATTTCCCACATCAAACACCGTGACATGGCCATCATCACTTTGCTTTCCGCCATACCGCTGATAATGTACTGGATTGCCTTCAGCTTTATGTTCCGGGGCATGTTTGGCGGTGGCAGCCGGCAGGGGGGCGGCAGTTACGCGATGCTTATCGGCCTCGGAGCGATGATACTCTACTTCATCACCAACCTGCTGGTACTCTACGGCTCCAGAATCCGGGAGTACTACGCCGACCGGGGGAGCGTACGGCTGGGCTGCCAGCCGCATCACCTGGCCACGGCACTGTACAAACTGGCCTACGGCGACGCCCGGTACCGGGACAGTGAAGAGCTGAAAAGGGTGGAGGGGGTTAAAGCCTTCTTCGTCAACGACCCGTCCCGTGCCTGGACCGAAATAAACGAGCTTAAACAGGTCGATAGCGATATGAACGGCACGATAGACTTCGACGAGTTACTGGTACTGCGCGAGAAAAAGGTGCGGCTGGGCACCGGCGCCAAGATGATGGAAATCTTCACCACACACCCCAATATGTTGAAGAGGATTAAGCACCTTTCGACACTGGCCGTATGAACCAAAAATTATAAATCCTGAGTACGCGTTTTTCTTGACTTTTAATTTTGTATAAGATAAACTATTAGCTTGGGTGGCAGGGTAACCCAGCACTTCATTTCACATTGCTTCCCCTAGAAGTAACAGACTCAGTTATGCCAGAAGCAAGGTCTACATGAAGATAGCAATAAGCGGTAAAGGCGGCGTAGGCAAGACTCTCCTGTCAGCTTTTCTTTCACACATATTCGCCGAATCCGGCTATTCCGTTATTGCCATTGATGCCGACCCCGATGCCAACCTGGCGTCCACCCTCGGTTTTCCCCACCCCGAACAAATAACCCCCATTTCCGAACTCGAAGACCTTATCGAAGAGCGCGTAGGCGTTCGCCCCGGTACATCCGGGGCCTTTTTTAAATTAAACCCCAAGGTCGACGACCTTCCGGAGAGCTATTCCGTCAAGATGGACGGAATCAGGCTGATGTCAATGGGGCGGATAAAGAGGGGGGGCACCGGATGTTACTGCCCGGAAGGTGCTCTGCTACAAGCCCTGGTAAGCCACTTACTCCTGCAAAGGGACGAGGTGGTGATACTGGACATGGAGGCGGGTATCGAGCATTTATCCCGGGGCACCACAAAAGCTGTGGACAAGCTGATTATCGTGGTGGAGCCGGGACGACGCAGCATCGAGACCGCCCGGACCATCAATGAACTGTCAAAGGACCTCGGCCTTGAAAGTATCGGGGTGGTCGGCAACAAAATACGGAACGAAGCGGATAAGGAATTCATCAAGTCAAGCGTGGCCGGTATTGAAATACTCGGCTTTATTCCATACGACCCTGCCATTAGTAAAGCTGACCTTGCCAACGAACCTCTCTTTACCGCCTGCCCGCAGACCGCGACGGAAGTAAAAAATATCTATAACAAGCTCATGTCTGCAAGCCGGCAGCCCAGTGTACAAGGTTGAAAGTGTCACTAGAAAGGCACAGGAGTAGGATAATAGCAACCGGTAAAAAACCACGAAAGTGGTTTAATGATGATTTTGCCTGTAGACAACTTGCCTTTTGTCGAACTCAGTATATTTTTTAACAGTAAATAATAGCGCAGTTAAAATAAAAAATAATAATTCAGGAGGTATTACGTGGCTTACGATGCAGTCAAGATGAAGGACTGGCAAATCTCGGAGGCGGCTGAAGCAAATATGCCCCTCCCGGATGAATGGGCGGAGAAACTGGGACTCCAGAAGGACGAAGTTCTACCCTACGGGAGAGTCGCCAAGATGGATTTCCTGAAAATCATTGACCGCCTCAAGGACAAGAAAGACGGCAAATATATTGAAGTAACCGCCATTACCCCCACCCCCCTCGGTGAGGGTAAAAGCACCACGTCCTGCGGCCTGATGGAAGGTATGGGCAAGCGCGGCCTGAACGTGGGCGGCGCCCTCCGCCAGCCCTCCGGCGGTCCCACCATGAACATCAAGGGAACAGCTGCCGGTGGCGGGAACTCCCTCCTGATTCCCATGACGGAATACTCCCTGGGTCTTACCGGTGACATCAATGATATTATGAACGCTCATAACCTGGCCATGGTCGCCCTGACCGCCAGGATGCAGCACGAGCGCAACTATGATGATGAGCAGCTGGCACGCCTCACCAAGATGCGCCGGCTGGATGTGGACCCCACGCGTGTGGAGTTTAAGTGGATTATGGACTTCTGCGCCCAGAGCCTGCGCAACATAGTCATCGGCCTCGGCGGGCGGATGGACGGCTACACCATGCAGTCCGGCTTCGGCATCGCCGTCGGCTCGGAGCTCATGGCCATGCTTTCCATCGTCAATGACCTGGCCGACCTCCGGAAACGCATGGATGAAATCACCCTGGCCTATGACAAGAAGGGCAAACCGGTTACCACCGGCGACCTGGAAGTCGGCGGCGCCATGACCGCCTGGATGCGCAACGCCATCAACCCCACCCTGATGTGCACCGCGGAATACAACCCCTGCCTGGTACATGCCGGGCCCTTCGCCAACATCGCCGTCGGCCAGTCTTCCATCATCGCCGACCGCATCGGCCTGAAGATGTTCGATTACCACGTAACGGAGAGCGGTTTCGCCGCGGATATAGGCTTCGAGAAATTCTGGAACGTCAAGTGCCGCTACAGCGGCCTGAAACCGCACGTATCCGTGTTGACCACCACCGTCCGCGCCCTCAAGATGCACGGCGGCGGCCCCAAAGTAGTCGCCGGCCTGGCCCTGCCCGAGGAATACACCAAAGAAAACATCGGCCTGGTTGAAAAAGGCCTGGAAAACATGCTGCACCTTATCGGGGTCATCCGCAAGTCCGGCATCAATCCGGTGGTCTGCATCAACGCCTTCTACACCGATACCAAGGCCGAGCACGAAGTCATCCGCAAAGCCGCGGAAGCGGCGGGTGCCCGTGTGGCTGTGTCCACCCACTGGGAGCACGGCGGCGACGGCGCCCTGGAATTTGCCGATGTGGTTAAAGAGGCCTGCGAAGAAGAACCTAATTTCAAGTTCCTCTACCCCAATGAGATGAAACTCCGCCAGAGAGTCGAGACTATCGCCAAGGAAGTCTATGGCGCTGACGGCGTGTCCTGGACGGCGGAAGCCGAGACTAAGGCCAAGGCATTCGAGGCCAACCCGAAATACGACGAGTACGCCACCATGATGGTAAAGACGCACCTGTCCCTCACCCACGACCCGACCCTCAAGGGCGTGCCCAAGGGATGGACGCTGCCCATCCGCGACGTCCTCATCTATTCGGGCGCCAAGTTCCTGTGCCCCATGGCCGGTACCATCACCCTGATGCCAGGCACCTCGTCCAACCCGGCTTTACGAAAGGTGGATGTAGACGTCAACACAGGGAAGGTCCAGGGAATATTCTAGTCGGCTTAACCGGCTATCAAACTGAATATTTAACAAGAAGCGAAGAGACTGCTACAATAGAAGTAAGGAGAGCATAAGGATATAACTTTGAGTGTTAATATAGCCGTAGCCGGAAAGGGAGGCACCGGCAAGACATCGGTAACCAGCCTGGTTATTCGCTACCTGCTCAAGAATAACCTGGGGACTGTCCTGGCCGTTGACGCCGACCCCAATTCCAATCTGGCCGAGAATCTCGGTCTGGAAGTAAGGCAGACGGTTGGCCGGATACTGAATAATTTTCAGGGAGAAAAAATCAATATTCCCGCCGGAATGACCAAGGAAGCCTACCTGGAATACCAGCTGAACGTAGCCATAACCGAGAGCAAGAGTCTGGACCTCATCACGATGGGCCGGGGCGAAGGCCCGGAATGCTACTGCTACCCCAACGTGGTTATCCGGAAACTCATCGACGATTGGTCAAAGAACTATGCCTACGTCGTCATGGACAACGAGGCCGGTCTGGAACACCTGAGCCGGAGAACTACACAGAACGTGGACGAGCTTCTCATGGTTTCCGACCACTCGGTCAAGGGTCTGCGGGCGGTAGCCCGGGTACGCGACCTGGTGGCGGAGCTGAAACTCGCGGCAAAAAGAGAGTCTGTAATCATCAACCAGGTGCCCGGTGAGATAGACCCGCTGCTCAGCGAGGAAATGGCTAAGCTGGGCATCGTGCCCACCGCCATCATCCCGGAGGATGAAGAACTGAAAAGATATGACCTGGAACAGAAACCGTTGTTCAATCTGCCGGATACATCCGTGGCGGTAGCGGCGGTGAACGACCTGATGGAAAAGCTCTTAAAACCCGAGAATGTCGAGATAAAAAGGGGGTAAACATATGACAGCACAACTCATTAAAGGCGCCGAGGTCGCCGCACAGATTCGTGAAGAATTGAAAAAGGAAATTGCCGACCTCAAGGCCAAGCACAACGTGGTGCCGGGCCTGGTCACCGTCCTCGTCGGGGCTGACCCGGCCTCGCAGGTATATGTCGGCCAGAAAGAAAAGACCTCAAAAGAGCTGGGTATCTACTCGGAAAGGTACGACCTCCCGGCGGATACCTCGCAGGCAGACCTGCTGAAACTGATTGATAAGCTCAACAAAGACCCTAAAATCAACGGCATACTGGTACAGTTACCGCTCCCCAAGGGTTTAAATGAGGAGGAGGTCCTCATTGCCATCGACCCCAAGAAGGATGTTGACGGTTTCCACCCGGTAAACGTGGGCAAGCTGATGATAGGCGAGCCGGACTACCTGCCCTGCACCCCCGCCGGCATCCAGCAGCTTCTGATTCGTTCCGGCACTCAGATTGAAGGCGCCGAAGTGGTCGTCGTTGGCCGGAGCAACATCGTCGGCAAACCCATCGCCAACATGCTCCTGCAGAAGGCGGAGGGAGCCAACGCCACGGTCACCATCTGCCATACCCGAACCAAAGACATTGCCTTTCACACCAAGAGGGCCGATATCCTGATAGTAGCGGCGGGGAAACCCAAGGCCGTCACCGGGGACATGGTCAAGGAAGGCGTGGTGGTTATTGACGTTGGCGTGAACCAGATTGGCACGACGGCGGAAGGCAAGAGAATCCTGGCCGGTGACGTCGATTTCGACACGGTCAGTGAGAAGGCCAAGGCCATCACACCGGTCCCGGGAGGCGTCGGTCCCATGACCATTACCATGCTTATGATGAATACGGTAAGAGCCGCCAAGGTAGCGGCCGGCCTGACAGAATAAAGGAGGGAATATGGATTATAAAACTGTAAAGAAAGAAGCGCCCGGCCGGGGAGAGGTGGAAGTACTGGCCGAAACTTACGAAGCAGGCGAGCCAGTGGGAGAAGATGAGGGCAAGTGGCGCCAGAAGCTGGAAAGCCGGGACGAGAAACTGAAATACCTGGAGTCCGGCGAGCGCTACTGGTACAGTGATGACTGGTTTGGCAGTGAAAAAAGGAAGAATCCAGCCTGAGCAAAGGAGGCAAAATGGCATTTGAGGTTCCAAAGACAGCATACAGCGGCAAAATTAAAGAGATGACGCTGGGTACAGGTGACAAGGCGGTAACCGTCGGTGGCGAATCGGCCTATCCGTTCTATCTTTTTGAAGGCGAAATGCCAAACCTCCCCAAGATAGCCATGGAGGTTTACGATATGCCTCCCGAGGAGTGGGCGGAAGCGGCGATGGAACCCTTCGCCGGCGTCACCGATGACCCGGCAGCCTGGGCACAGAAGTGCATTAATGACTACGGGGCGGAGATGATATGCCTGCAACTCCTGAGCACCGACCCCAACGGCCATGACCGCCCAGCCGACGAAGCGGCGCAGGTAGTCAAGAAGGTGGCGGACGCTATTGACGTTCCACTGATTGTCTGGGGCACGGCCAACCACGATAAAGACACCGATGTCCTGAGAGCCGTTGCCGAGCTTGTCCAGGATAAGAGCCTGATTCTGGGACCGCTTGAAGAAGGCGACTATAAGAAAATCGGCGCCGCCGCCATCGGCTACAAGCATACCGTAGTCGCCTCAACTCCCATTGATATTAACCTGGCCAAGCAACTCAATATCCTGCTGGGTAATCTGGGTGTTCCCGATAACCTGCTGGCTATAGACCCGACCGTCAGCAGTATCGGTTACGGTATTGAGTACTGCTACTCGGTCATGGAAAGAATGAGAATGGCGGCTTTAACCCAGCAGGACACCAAGCTCCAGTTCCCCATTATCTGCAACGTCGCCAAAGAGACATGGAAGACCAAGGAAGCCAAAATCTCCGAGGCGGAAGAGCCCATGATGGGGGATGCCAAGAAGCGAGGTATCCTGCTTGAAGCTATGTCAGCCCTGGTCCTGCTTCTGGCCGGGGGCGACGTATTAATTATGAGACATCCCGAAGCGATAAAACTGGTCAGGGAAATGATAGCGGACCTGACCGCCAAATAAGAGAGGTAAAATAAATGGCAGAAGAAGAAAAGAAAAAGAAAAGCATTGACCAAGGTAGTATTGAGCTAATAGAGAAAGCAGCCAAAGACGGGGTTAATACCGCCTTTGATAGAGCGGAAGCAATGAAGCCCTGTCCCATAGG
>JAUWGD010000122.1 GCA_030606585.1 Dehalococcoidales bacterium
CCGACTACGTACGTAGGAACTTTTATCTTATCAAAGAATGGGTAAATCGACCTTTCCCGCCAGAAAGGACCATCGAATGGATTCATCACAATATCAAAGAAGTTCGGGTTTTTCTGAGGATAGTTCAGCAGGTGATATAAATTAGGGTAGTGTTTGATATCGGGATGGTTTAAAAGCTCTTGGCGCCGGCGCTCGAACTCATCTTCGGGCAGGGTCTTCACCATCTGTGAGACGACGTTTTTGGGTGCGAAACCACTCGTTCCGTGGCGGCCATCCCAGAGTCCGTACAGGAACAGGCTGAGGACACCCCCTGAATAGGCGGAATCGCGATAAGCGTCGGCATGTATGTGGGAAATAAAGATAGATTTAAGGTGAGGGGGCTGCTGGATGGCAACCCTTAACTGCATGCCGCCGTAATAGGAGTATCCTATCATACCCACATTGCCATCGCACCAGGGCTGGTTGGCTATCCATTCTACAACATCAGCGCCGTCTTTCCCTTCCTGTGGCGTCCCCATACCCGGGTATTCACCTTCTGAATTACCTATTCCTCTGACATCACCAATCACGTGGACATAGCCACGCGGTACAATTTCAGTAGTATCGCCGGCTTCTATGTTCCCGTCCCAAAGGGCGCTTTTTTTAAGCGGCTGCGGAGGAATCAGTACTTCCTGTAGTTCCTTACCGTAACCTCCCATAGCCAGCAAAGCCGGGAACTTACCCTTGGCATCCGGGCGATAGACATTCACGGCCAGGTGGACTCCATCCCGCACAGGGATAAAAACATCTTTTTCTACTCTGATGTCATACTTGGGTTGACTGATGAGTTCACGCCAGTTTTTGCTCATTTTTCCCCCCTTTTAAAGATTGTGCTTTTTGTATTTATGTTTATCTGCTTAAAGTCTGAAATTTACTTTCCCGGAAGATAACTGGTGTATCGGATGTTGATACCTTCTTGGATAGACCTTAATATTCCGAGGATACCTGACATTTTCCCCTTAAATTAAGCATATAGAAGAGTCTGATTGAACGGTATAAATATAATGTTTGATTAAACGATTGTCAATTGAGCTTTTTCCAGGATATTTAGCTTCGTCTAATCGTGTCTTAAACCCGCGAAGACATCTCCATATTCGTGCAATAGTGAGCCATTAACTAGCAACTAATGTCACGATAGAAAACCAGACATGTCGGCGTATATTCAGTGGGACCTACGCCTTCAATATATCCTTATGTCTTAATGCCCGCTCCAGTGAAGGCTGCATTTTCATCTCGCGGAACTCATTGATAGCGAAGTCCAGGTGCTCAAGGGCTTCGGACTTTTCTTTGGGGTAATGCTCCAGCAATAGCTCGGCGAACTGGAGTCGGGTGAGGGCAAGTTCCGGGCGGAAAGGCATCTCTGTGCAGACCTTAATCGCTTCCTGGTAGTATTTACGGGCTTCATCATATCTTTCCAGGAGAGCCGCCGCCCCTCCCATGTGACGTGTGACACAGGTAGGAAAACGGATTCCCGATGTACAGATGCCGGAGTCCCTGAAACGCTCGAGCAACAATTCGGCAGCCGGTTGGTATTCTGCCAGTACTGCGGCCTCCAGGAAGAGAGCGTCTACCCAGGCAGCCGTCTCGTCTACAGGTGTCCCGACGCCGGGGCGCTTCACAACATATTCCTCGAGGAGCGATGAAGCCTCTTCCTTCCTTCCCAGATGACCTAACAGCAAGGCCCGAACTACACCTGCAATTAATCCCTTGCCTACAGGCGTGGTAGCATCGGCGTCTGTAGGAATCGTGCCGCGATAATAATTGACTCTTCCCACGGTAAGATTAGCATATAAATCTGCCACTCCAGATGCACCGGTTTCCGTGCCAAAAGCCCGCAGGTTTTCACCCATTTCTATGACGTCATCAAAGCGACCATCCAGAACCGCCAGAACTGCGTCCTGCCCTTTAGAGCCTATTATCATACTTACTATTTCGTTTCGCTCGACTATATCTTTAAACTCATTCCAGGCTTGCTCAGCAGACTGTCTCCGGCCTAAGCTGAGGAAAGTATCACCAATCCAGTATAGCGGTGTGACAGAATGAATAATTCCTAATCTCGGTATAAATACGCGTGGTGTTTTCAGCAACTCTTCAGCCAGTTTTAAGTTCTCTTTACCATACTGCGGCGCCGTGACGTTCATGAGAATTGTTCCACCAGCATATCGCACTAATTCTGTATCTTGTAAGCTGCGGGCCAGGTCCAATGCCCGGGTTAACAGTTTCTGTCCTTCCTGCCTTTCCAATGGGTCACCCCACATTTTCACAAACCCTGAGAATAAATCTGCAAGGACCAGCTCGGGAGTATTCGGCATAGCCCAGCGGCTAGCCCGTTCCGCCCATTTGGGTGATTCCGGATGCGTTCCGGGACTCTCGAGATTACACGCGAATATCATCGTTACACAAATCCGGACCGCGCGTGCGCTATCGCCGAGGTTTTCAGCCAGTGAATATACCACCGGAGCTTCTGTTTCCATTATTCGCCTGGCATCCGGGACAACGAGCAGGGCATCACAAAGGTCCAGCAGCAGGTCGCACCTTTTGCCTTTATCATCAGGGTCAAGGATTTCCTGCACCTTGAGCGCCTGGTCAAGCAGCCGTACCGCTTCACCATACGCGTAGACATCCATGGCGCGTTTCGCCGCCATCTCCCCGTAACTTACGGCTTTCTCCAGGTCGACCGTATCGGAAGAGTAGGAGAAGTGCTCGGCCAACTCGGCGGCATGCTCCTCGAGCCGGCTGGCATATATCTCCTCCAGCGCCCGCGCCACCTGCTGGTGCAGACGGATGCGGCGGGGGGCGATTGTCTCCTCATACAGCGTCTGGCGGAAGAAGGCGTGGGCAAACCTGTAGGTTACCGCCGCCCCGACTCCGGCACGCTCCTCCACCACCGCCGCCTTCTTCGCTTCCTCAAGGGCGCTAAAGAGCTCCTCCTCGGAAAGTCCCGATACCTTCTGTAAAACCTCCAGGCGGAAATCCCGACCGATAACCGAGGCCACGGAAAGCAGTTGATTACACTCCTTGCTGATTAACGACAGCCGCTTGCCGATGACATCACGGAGGCCTTCGGGAATGCTCATCTCCAGCGGGGTGTCCTTCGCAGGTCTCAAGCGACCTTCCTGCTGGGTGAGTAATCCTTCCTCAACAAGATACCTGACTACCTCCTGCACGAAAAGCGGGTTGCCTTCCGTCTGGCGATGCACGGCCTCGGCCAGTCCCCAGGGTATCTCCTCCCGGGTGATGCTCTCCAGCATCCGCCGTACCTCGTCGGCATTCAATCCGCGCAGGAGGACACGCCCATAAGTAGAGACGCGCCTTAGCTCGGCCAGCGCCGCCGAGAGCGGGTGATTACGATCCACCTCTACGTCCCTGTATGTCCCCACAATTAAGAGTCTCGTCCCGGCCAGGTTACGTGAGACATGGGTCAACATATCCAGCGTACCCTTGTCGGCATCATGCAGGTCTTCCAGGACAATCATCAGTGGCTGGACACTGGCGGAGTTGGACAGAAAGCCGGTGACCGACTGCATGAGGCGATAACGCTCTTCTTCCGGGTCGCCTTTTGGTCGAGGTTTTACCTTTAATCTATCCCTTACCTCGGAAACGATACGGGCAACGTCCGCGGCACCCGTGCCCAGTTCTTCCCGCAGGTCTTTGACCTCACGGCTGAGCACATAAGAGCGCATGGCTTCAACAAAAGCAAGGTAAGGTAATGATAAAGACCCTTCTTCATAGCAATGACCTAAAAGGGTTTTACCACCTCTGAGTGTTACGTAAGTTTTAAGCTGCTCACAGATAGCTGTCTTGCCGATGCCCGGTTCACCCACCACCATCGTCAGGGCACCCTGCCCCGATACAGCGCCGTCAAACGCCGACTGCAACTGCTTCAACTCCGGCTCACGACCAACGAATACACGGCGGTACAGTGGGTTTTCGGTTATTGTCGATGCTTCTTTAGATGCCTCTTTACTTACTTTGCCGGCATCGATGGATTCCAGAGCCTGTAGGACAACAGTGGCGGACTCAGGGCGTTTCTGCGGGTCTTTCTCCAATAGCTGTAATATGAGCGTCTCCAGTGCCGGAGGTAAATCGGCCCGGTGCCAGGTGGGGGATACGGGCGGGGTGTTGATGTGCTGCCCGATGATGGCTACCGAGTCGTCACCTATGAAGGGCGGCCGCCCGGTCACCATCTCGTAGAGCATGGCGCCCAGTGAGTAAAGGTCTGCCTGTTCGGTTATCTTACCACCCATCGCCTGCTCTGGCGGCATGTAGGACACCGTGCCCACCATCATGCCCGACTGCGTCAACCTTGAGAGGTCCACGGCTACGGCCAGGCCGAAGTCGCCTATCTTGGCCGTGCCGTCCTCACTGAGCCAGACATTGCCCGGCTTGAGGTCGCGGTGGATGATGCCTTTGGAGTGGGCGAACTCCAGCCCGCGGCAGACACATTTTGCAATCTCGATAGCTTTATCCAAGGGCAGGCGGTGCTCAGGGGCTTTCTCGATGAGTCCCTCCACGTCACCGCCGGGAAGCAGGGGCAGTACCATGTACGGCTGACCTTCATGGTCACCCATATCGTGTATAGTGACAATGTTCGGGTGGTCACCGAGCTTTCCCATGGCCTGGGCTTCGCGGGTGATGCGCTTTCGGGAATCATCGTCCAGTTTCTCGGTCTTTATCAGGGCAAAGGCGACATCTCTATCCAGTACGGTATCATGGGCGAGATAGACCTTCTTCTTACCGCCCTCGCCGAGGAACTTCCTGACCTGATAGCGGCCGTCGGCGAAGGAGGTGGGTTCGGGAGTTGAGGGCTTTTTAGGTCGTGGCTTTACGGGTGCCGGTACTTGTTCCGCTAGAGCGTGGCCGCAGTCACCACAGTAATCCTCTCCAGGCTCATTGACGGCCCGACAGGATGGACACAATATCTGGAGCGGTCCACCGCACTTCGAGCAGAACTTACGTCCCTCCCGGTTCTCAGCCTGGCAATTCGGGCAATTCACACAGAATGACCCTCCTGACCGAATTAGTTTCTACAGTCTATGACTAACGACTGTTGGTGTCAAGCATAAGTACAAAAGTGTGAGAATGAATAAGGAATTGTGCGCTAAATCATATTTAGTGGCCTAACAGGTTTCAAGTGTATTCGGATTTGCATCTAACCTACATCTGCGGGAACATTGGGATGAATACATGGACGTAAAATTGGTATGGCATTTCAACGAAATATTACTTCATGCTAAACCAGAAGCTGGAATTTAGTTGACTATATCCATAGTCAACTGATTGTTGAATGGCGATAATGAGGCCACAAATGTAACTGA
>JAUWGD010000032.1 GCA_030606585.1 Dehalococcoidales bacterium
GTGGGTTTGCGACGACTGTAAGCATCAGTGGTAAACGAACTTATTTGTTAAAATATGGTAATTATCCCCTCAAACCATGTAGACAATCCAGCCATAATATATACATGTTGTCAAGGGATAGTTACCTTAGGTTTTTCGATCAGATAAACATATTATGTGTGAAGTGGCACTAAATTGGCACTAATGCTTTTCAAGCTTAATTGAAAAAAGAGGTTTTTGAAGCTAAAATACAGATAGGCATAAACCAACAAATTAGCTTTAAAAACAATAGAAAACACGCTCAACGTACAATTTACACGCAGGGGGTCAGAGGTTCAAGTCCAGCCGCGGCCAAGGAATGAACATTTGGTGGATATAAACGAATTTGATATTTTGGTAATAAAAGCATAAAATCAGGGTGTCGGTTGACTTAGTGTCTTGACACCCTGATTCTTTCAAAAACTCCCCAGCAGGCAAGGTCTTCCAGCTTTGGTAGGCCGTACAGGTCTCGAACCTGTGACACCCTGATTAAAAGGTTGGGTGTTGTTTTTCGGCTCCAGAGCCTTAGTCGTAATCGTCGCCTGAACAATCAGCCATCTAGTGCAATCTGAATCTGTGATGAAGCTATAGAACGGTGATTGAAGAAGCTTTTTGGGGAAACTAGATTTTGCCAAGGTTGGCTTGCAGTTCTAGATTTGCTCTATCTGGTTATGGAAATGATTACCATCATCACCGTTGACGAACCACGGTCTCCCCTCTACAATAGCAATGGGGGGCAAGGGAGTGATCGTTGTAACCGGGGCTACTGGCCATATTGGCAATGTCCTGCTCCGCGAGCTGATTGCGCGCGGGCAGGTTGTGCGTGCCCTTGTCCTACCTAACGATGACCTCCACCCCCTCACCAGTCTCGATGTGGAGATAGTCTACGGTGACATCACGGATCTAGCAAGCCTCAAAGCCGCTTTTGTGGGAGCAGATCTCATCTTCCACCTGGCTGGAATCGTCACCATCATGCCAGGTATGGCGCGGCTACTCGAGCGGGTGAACGTGGGAGGTGTACGTAATGTCGCCACTGCCTGCCGCACAACTGGTGTCCAACGCCTTGTCTATACCAGTTCCATCCACGCTGTCGCTGAGCCACCGCATGGTACCGTAATCGACGAGTCGCAGCCTTTCGATCCCGGCCGGGTCCTGGGCGACTACGCTCGGAGCAAAGCCCGCGCCACACTCCTGCTTCTTGACGAAATACGCCAGGGTGGACTCGATGCGGTCATTTGCTGTCCGACAGGCATCATTGGTCCCTGGGATTATGGAATCTCCAACATCGGCCAACTCGTACTGGATTTTGCAAGTGGGCACCTGAAGTCGTACGTCAGCGGTGCCTACGATTTCGTGGACGTGCGTGATGTCGCCCACGGTCTTATCCTCGCTGCTGAGAAGGGGCAGACAGGACATCACTACATCTTCTCCGGTGCACAAGTGCAGGTGCCAGAGCTGATGGAGGAACTGGCGCGTAATATTGGCTATCCTGCGCCTACCTACCGGATACCTGCTGCGATAGCTCGTGCCGCTGGGGTTCTCGCAAGTGCCTACTACAGACTGCTTCGTCGTCGGCCCGTGTTCACCGCTTACTCCATCGACGTGCTGCGCAGCAACTCCCAGGTAAGTTCGGCACAGGCGCGTGAAGAACTTGGCTTCATGAGCAGGCCTTGGCGGGAGTCCATCCATGACCAGGTCGAATGGTTCCGCACCGAGGGGATGCTTCCCACGCGGCGCTAGTTTTGAGAGGGTTCTTTAGGGTTCCGGATGACTTGCCTCTAAAAATGGGCGCACTGCTAGTGTTAGTCTAGTAATTGAAAAAGAGAACATTCAAATAATCAAGAGCCTACACTTCTGCACTTTTCATATAATTGTTAAACGTCAATAAAAACGTGCGCCTAATTTCACGCCTGAGGGCTAGGTGTGGGACTATTAGACAAAAAAGGAACGATTTTTAGGTTGCACAATCTGACGGATTGTTCAACGATTAACAAAATGGGCTATTGTTATATCAGAGGAAACAATTGCATCCTTCACTTCCACCAGGCCCATTTAAAAACATATCGGGCTATTCAATATACAATCAGCTAGTCCACTCAACTCACAGCTAATACCCTCGACTACTATACCGCTAATTACTTTAACAGTTGACAATGTTTGCAGCAGGGGGTTAGCATTGCATGTGACGTACGCTCTTTTGCGGTAGACGGGTATTCTTCTAGCTGTGATGAGTGTTGTGCGATTAGTTTGTAGAGTGGACAACAATAATGCTAGAAGCCTGGGAGTTCATATTAAGGCGGCCGGAGCTACTTGCTGAGTGGGTTCTAGCCCACTTGTGGATTATATTCGTAGCTATCATCATAGCCGTTATCCTTGGCGTATTCCTTGGAATCTTCATCACGGGTAAAGGCAGAGAGCAAATAGCCGATAGTGTGCTCTATCTTGCCGAGATTGCAATGACTATCCCCAGTTTAGCCCTCTTCGGGCTGCTGATGCTCCTTCTTGGTAGTATGGGACTAAAGTCCATTGGTTTTCTTCCTGCGGTCATTGCTCTCGTTGTCTACGGGCAGCTACCTATACTGCGCAATACTTATACGGCGATTCGGGCGGTTGACCCGGCGATGGTTGAAGCCGGCCGGGGGATGGGCATGACCGAAAGACAAATTCTCTTCAAGATAGAGCTCCCGCTGGCTGTTCCGGTTATTATGGCCGGTATAAGGACCTCAATCGTGCTGCTTATCGGTATCGCTACAATCGCCGCTTTCATCGGCGCCAGCGGGCTGGGCGTACCTATATTTCGGGGAATTAGAAATGCTCGCATGGATTTAATTCTCATCGGTGGTATCTCTGTCTCAATTCTGGCGCTGATTATCGATGGCTTAATGGCCCTGGTGGAACGGCGGATTACCCCCAAAGGATTAAAAGTAGGCAGGCAATGATTAAACTGGAGAAAGTAACCAAAGTATATGCTGACGGCACAAAGGCCGTCGATGAAATGAGTTTCGAGGTCGACCAGGGTGAGCTGTGCGTGTTCCTCGGGCCTTCCGGGTGTGGTAAGACCACCACGATGAAAATGATAAACCGCCTTATCCCTATCACTGGCGGCAATATATATATAGACGGCGTGGACAACACCAAAATAAACGCCAGCGAATTACGGAGAAATATCGGATATGCTATCCAGGAGATAGGTCTCTTTACTCACATGACTGTAGGGCAAAATATTGAAACCGTTCCTGTATTAAAAGGCTGGAGTAAATCACGGAGAAGGGAGAGAGCCGAAGAACTCCTGGAACTGGTGAGAATGAAGCCGTCAGAGTTCATAGACAAGTACCCGAACGAGCTTTCCGGTGGTCAGCGCCAGCGCGTGGGAGTTGCCCGGGCTCTTGGAACCGACCCGCCGATACTGCTGATGGATGAGCCCTTTGGAGCTATCGACCCGATAAACAGGGTGGAGCTACAGAGCGAGTTCCTGAAGATACAGCAGAAAATAAAAAAGACGATTATCTTTGTGACCCACGATATATATGAAGCAATTAAGATGGGGGACAGGATAGCCTTAATGAAAGACGGGAAACTGGTACAGTATGACACACCTGCCAATCTCCTTTATCGACCGAAGGACGAATTTGTCGAAGGTTTTGTCGGGGCCGACAGGGCTCTTAAAGGGCTGCAACTCCTCCGGGTGAAGGAGGTGATGACCGGTACTTACGCGACCGCAAAAATGGGGGAGAAGACAGAAGTCGTACGAGAGAGGATGGAGAAAGAGGGAATTGACTGGCTGCCGGTGGTGGATAATAGCGGCAGGTTCACGGGTGGGGTCTCAATATCCGACCTGACAGGTGGCAGGGCGAAGACGGTCAAAGACGTAATAACCCCGTCAGAAGCAAAATCGGATATAAACGCCGTCTTGAATGAAGCCCTTTCTCTTATGCTGAGCAGCGGGCTGAAGACATTGCCGATAGTTGTCGAAGATAACAGACTGGCAGGTATCCTTACCTTTGACGCTATCCAGGAGACTTTACACGAAGCCGTAAAAACCGGGGGCACTAAATGAGGCGATGGATTGTTCTCGTCGTTATGCTTATAGTAATGGTCGGCCTTACCATCTGGACTACAAGTGTTGGCGATATCGGGATTTTCCATGCCTTTACCTACGCCGATATTTTTACTCATACCAAGGACCACCTCATCATGGTATTCTGGGCGGTGCTGATTGCCGTCATCGTTGGCGTCCCTCTGGGAACTCTGGTTACACGGCCGGGATTCAGTAGAATTTCTCCCCTGGTGCTGGGTGGAGCCAATATAGGACAGAGCATACCGAGTCTGGCCATCATAGCCATTATGGCTACGTTGCCATTCAGTTTGTTTTTTTTCGATTTTGGCTTTAACCGTGAGACGGCAATCGTGGCGCTATTTATTTACGGGCTGCTGCCCATCGTCCGTAATTCCTATGCCAGCATGAATAATATCAATCCCGCCCTTATCGAATCCGCCCGGGGAATGGGTATGACCAGATGGCAGATAATTCGGAAGATAGAATTGCCGCTTGCCATGCCGGTAATAATGACGGGAATAAGAGTTTCCACTGTGATTACTGTAGGAACAGCCGAACTGGCGGTCCTGGTTGGCGGCAAGGGCCTGGGGACAATTACATTTACCGGCGTCTTTGCCCGGGAGGTCCTGCTTATAATACAGGGAGCTGCGCCAACGGCGTTCCTGGCTGTTAGTCTCGGGATTATTTTAGAAAGCATCGAAAAATGGATAACTCCGCGAGGCATGAAAATCAAGGTAAAAAATTCTTGAAGGGGGGTGATAGGTGAGAAAAAGAATATTGGTAATCATGAGCTAGAACTTGTAGAATGTACGAAGCTTATTTTAGGAGGTGTTTCAATGAGCAAGATAGTTTTTATTTGTATGGCAATAATCATTGGTCTTGTTCCTATTGTGGCGACGGGTTGTGAAAAAGAGGTCAAGGGGGTAACCGTTGGTAACAAGAACTTCACCGAGGAGTATGTTATCGGCCAGTTAATAAAGCAGGTACTGGAGGAGAACGGTTTTACGGTTACTCTGGTATCTGACCTCTCCACCATGGCCCTCAGGGAGGGTATGGAAGCCGGAGATATCGATATCTGTGCCGATTATTCCGGGACAGCCTGGATGACTCATCTCGGCCACGAATACACGCCGGGTGTTGACAATAACGAGATATATCAGATGGTGAAGGACGAGGACGCCGGAAACGGGTTCGTCTGGCTGGATGCAATCTGGAACAACAATACCTACGTTCTGGTTTCCTGGCCTGATTTCGTCCAGGCGAATAATCTGACAACCATATCCGACCTGGCGGCGCTCTATAACTCGGGAGCGGATGTGAAAACATTTGTAGGCTTCGAGTTCTCCACGCGCCCCGACGGGCTGCCCGCTTTAGAGCAGCATTACGGCTATGAAGTCCCCGAGGACTCCCTCATGACCGGGGCTCCGGGTGCATCACTGCTGGGTCTGGAAAACCGCGAGTGCGATGTCGCTATGGCCTTTGGTACGGATGCCATTATCGCCAAATATTCCTGGCATGTGTATCAGGACGATATGGCTTTCTGGCCGCCCTACGACCTGGCTCCTTATATTCGCCAGGAAGTCCTTGATGAATACCCCGAAATAGCGGATATCCTCAATGAGCTGGTAGCTACCTTCCCCGGCGGTGGTGAAGCAGCTACTACGGCGCTGGTCGCCGAAGGGCAGAAAGCATGGCAAGCCTTAAATTCCAGGGTTGACAATGATAAGATGGAACCGGATGAGGTTGCCCGGGAGTACCTTATCGCCCACGGCCTGGTTAAGGAATAACAGGTTAAAGTGAAAGAAGCGGAGTAAAATAAACAAGTTTCAGAGTGCCCCGCTTCTTTTACTAATGGATGATTATTACTTTCAGTTGATGGTACGATAAAAACGCTGATATCTCTATGTTTGTGCAGTGGTAGCCATTGCTGAACGGATAACACTAAGGGGAGTGCTAACTCCCCTTTCTGATATAACAATCTGACGAAATGTGTGGTTTTGGAAAATGCTGACTTATTGGATGGGGAGACGGGTCAGAGTCGAACTCCACCTGAAACAATTCTTCTTTTTATATAGGTCTATTCAAATACAACTCACCGTTGAGTTAATGCTGGGATATCAGCTCGTTTAGACTAATCAATAATACCAACTCCGAGATGCCTGCCTAATATTTTGAAGCTCCTATTTCCTCCATTTTACCGGTAACGAAAAAGACCACTCTTTCGCATATATTGGTTACCCTGTCGGCACTGCGCTCCAGGTTATGTGCCACCCATATCAGACGGGTTGCTCTGGTAATGGTCTTGGGGTCTTCAATCATAAAACTCAGCAGTTCCCGGAATACCTGGTCATACAGGTCGTCCACCTCGTTATCTTCGGTAGCAATTTGCCGGGCGGCTTCTGCATTATGGTTGCCTAGGGCATCCAGGCTGCGGTGCAGCATATCTACTGTCTTCTCGGCCATACGCGGTATATCGATGAGGGGTTTGAGAGGCGGCTCGTCACCTATCATGAGCACAATCTTGGCAATCCCCTCAGCATAGTCGCCGATTCTCTCCAGTTCGGTGATGATATTGAGAATGCAAATGATATTGCGCAGGTCACTGGCCATAGGCTGTTGGGTGGCGATAAGCTGGATGCATCTTTCTTCTATCTCGTACCTCTTGCGATTTATATTACGGTCGTCAGTAATTATCCGGTTTGCCATATCCAAGTTTCTATTTTTTAACGCTTCAATCGATTGTTCAATCGCTTTTTCCACCATGTTGCCCATAGCCAGTATTTCACCCTGTATCTGCCTGAGTTTCTTATGAAATGCCGTCCTTATTTCCATTTGTTAACCTCCATCCCGCTTTACCCGAAGCGACCGGTAATATAGTCCTCGGTACGTTTGTCTTTAGGGTTGGTAAATAACTCTGCCGTCGGTCCGTATTCCACCAGAATTCCCGCCCTGTCTTCTTCCATCATGAAGAAGGCCGACATATCCGAGACGCGTGCCGCCTGCTGCATATTATGAGTTACGATAACGATAGTGTAGTTCTCCGCCAGGCTCTTCATCAAATCTTCGATTCTCAGAGTGGCTATGGGGTCCAGGGCGCTGCAGGGCTCGTCCATTAAGATAACCTCAGGTTCGACCGCCAGCACGCGGGCGATACAGAGCCTCTGCTGCTGCCCCCCGGAAAGAGCCAGTGCCGATTGTCCCAGCTTGTCTTTAACTTCGTCCCAGAGGGCCGCCTGTTTCAGACTTTTCTCAACGACATCCTCCAGCTCCATGCGGTTTTTCCTGCCGTGCCTCCTCGGGCCGAAAGCCACGTTTTCAAAAACCGACATGGGGAAGGGGTTGGGTTTCTGAAAGACCATGCCTACCTTTTTACGCAGTTCCACCACGTCGATGTCCCTATCATAAATATTTATACCATCAAGCTCAACCCTGCCATCAACTTTAACTCCGGTAATAAGGTCGTTCATGCGGTTAAAAAGACGCAAGAAGGTGGACTTGCCACAGCCTGACGGCCCGATAACCGCCGTAATGGCGTTCTCCGGTATATTCAGAGTGATATCCCGCAGCGCCTGGAAGTCCCCGTAATAGAGGCTCAGGTTTTTCGTGCTCATTCTAACTTCACCGCTAACAGGTGCCTTTTTATCCGTCAACTCTAAATTGATATTCATGTGCTGTACCTCCGTTTGCGGGCACGCAGCCGGATAATGGTGGCGAGAACATTAAAGGAAAGCACCACCACCAGTAAGACGAGGGCTACGCCCCAGATTGTCGTCCTGGGCATTCCGGGTATATGGGCGGCCACGGTGTAGAGGTGATAGGGAAGCGCCATAAACTGGTCGAGGGGGGACTGCGGCAGCGCCGGGAGGAAAAAAGCCGCCCCGACCACCAGTATCGGCGCGGTTTCGCCGGCAGCCCGACTCATCGCCAGGACGGCACCGGTAATGATGCCCGGCATGGCCTGTGGCAGGACGACGTGCCTGATTGTTTGCCACCGGGTAGCTCCCACCGCCAGGCTTCCTTCACGGTATTCACGGGGAACAGACAGAATCGCCTCACGTGAGGTAGTTACCGTCATGGCGAGTGCCTGGCAGGCTAAAGTCAGGCTGGCGGCGAGCAGGGACATACCGAAGTGAAACATCAATACGAATACACCCAGACCGAAAAGCCCGTAAACGATACTGGGCACGCCGGCCAGGTTCACAATAGCCATATTAACCGTGCGGGTCATCCAGTCGTCACGGGCATACTCGCTCAGGTAGACTCCGGCCAGTACGCCCACCGGCAGGGCGATGATAATCGTCCCCAGCATGAGGTAGAAGGTGCCCAGGATAGCCGGGAATATACCCCCCGCTTTGCCCGCCTGTGATGGCGGCTGCGTCAGGAAGTCCCAGCTAATGGCACCTGCCCCGTTGAGCACTATCTGTATGATAATGACAATAACCGGAATGACTACAACGGCAGTGGCTGCGATAAGAAGAGAGAAAGCCGTTTGTTGCGACACTAGCCTTGGTGCCTTTCGTGTTTTCATGACTACCTCTGGAACTTCCTTTTCTGGCGTTCCAGCACCCGGTCGGCGACCAGATTAACAGACAGGGTCAGGACGAATAATATCAGACCGATGGCAAAAAGCGCCTGGTATTGCAGTCCGCCTCGCACCGCGTTGCCGATTCCCGAGGCGATAGCCGCTGTCATGGGCATCATGGGTTCGGTCGGGGAAACGGGCACCGCCAGGGCACCGCCGGCCACCATAAGCACTGTCATTGTCTCGCCGATAGCTCTTCCCACTCCCAGCATGACCGCCGCGGTAATACCGGAGAGGGCGGCAGGTATGCACACATGCCATATAGTCTCCCATTTCGTCGCCCCCAGGGCGAAAGATGCCTGCCGGAACTCATCGGGGACGGCACGCAGGGCGTCCTCAGAGACGCTGATAATAATCGGCAGACTCATAAATGCCAGCATTATCCCGGCGGTCAGGCCAGAAAGTCCGGTATTGAGGTTAAAAGCGCTCTGCACCAGCGGCGAAAGCAGCATCAGGCCGATAAAGCCCATAACCACGGAGGGAAAACCCGCCAGTAGCTCGATAACGGGTTTAACCGTTTCCCTGACTTTATCAGGAGCTACTTCGGACAGGTAGGCGGCGCAGGCGACGCCAATCGGCACGGAAATCGCCGTGGCGACGATAGTTACCCACAGGGTAGCGACAAAGAAAGGCATGATGCCGAAGGTCGGCGGCTCGGAGACCGGGTACCATTTCGTGCCGAAGAAGAACTCCCATGGCGGCGTATCGAAGAAAATAGGCACGCCTTCCTTTACCAGCAGGACGATGATGCCCAAAAGGACGACGATAGCCAGTCCCCCGGCTAAATAAATCCAGCCTTCGATGAACTTTTCGCCCAAACGCCACCGCCGCGCCAGCCCCCCGGCCGGCACGGCAATGGCATCGACTTCGTGAACGTTTCGCCTTAATCTCATTGTTTAACTATTCAACGGTACATAACCAACTTCGGTCACTTCAGCCTGTCCCTCTGCGGAAAGGCAGTAATCAATGAAGGTCTTGATAAACCCGCCGGGAGTACCGTTGGTGTAGTAGAGGAGCGGTCGGGCAATGGGGTAGGTGCCGTCCAGGGCCGTGGCCACGCTGGGCAGCACACCGGCATCATCCCACGTTTTCTTGATGGCCAGGGGCTTTACCTCGTCGGTAACGTATCCCAGGCCGGGGTAGAAAATAGCATTGGGGTTCCTGGTCGTCTCGGAGACACCCTCTTCGGTCGAAGGCAGGAAAAGCACTTTCGGTCCGTACTCGAGACTTTTATCCTCCGAGGCCAGTCCTTTCATCTGTACCACATGTTCCTTGAAGAAGACGTGAGTTCCGGAGTTGGTATCGCGGGAGATGACGACAATCGTCGCGTCATTACCACCGACTTCCCGCCAGTTGGTTATCTTGCCGGTGTAGATGGCGGATAGCTGTACAATCGTCAGCTCCGACACTGGATTGGCCGGATTCACCACCACGGACAGGGCGTCGGTAGCCACCTGAATTTCATACGGTTCCACACCGTTCGACTTAGCTTCGTCAATCTCTTTTTGCTTTATCATACGTGAGGCCTGGCAGACATCAGTGGTGCCGTTAATCAGGGCGGCGATACCAGCCCCGGAGCCGGGGCCGCTTACACCGATGCTGACCTTAGGATGTATCTTCATGAACTCCTCCGCCCAGACGGTGGAAAGCGGCGTTAAGGTGTTGGAGCCGATGATTCTGATGGAACCGGACAGCTCCGTGCCATTCGCAGGTGCGGGGGTAGTGTCACCGCAACCGCTGATAAACGTAGCGACTGCAATCAATACGAGTAACGGGAATATGAACCATTTTATTGACTTTTTAATATACAATCTTTCCTCCTGATCCCCTTTTTTATACATGAACAGCTGCTTTATCGCTGATATATTGTGCAATCAGGTGATGCTCTCCCATCGCCCGAGGGTTCTCGAACAACAGGTGCAGGACAGCCTCGGCACTGGCGATATTGGTCGCCAGGGGTACATTGTGAACATCACAAACACGGAGCAGGGCGGATACATCCGGTTCGTGGGGATGAGCCATTAACGGGTCGCGTATAAAAATCACCGCTTTAACATCACCATTGGATACCAGTGCCCCTATTTGCTGGTCTCCGCCAAGAGGGCCGCTTTGCATTAATGTCACCGGCAGGCCGGTGCGTGCTTGAATTATCTGTCCGGTACCTCTAGTAGCGACAAGGTCGATATCGGCTAGCTCCCGTTTATGCGCTTTCACCAGAAGTACCACGTCTTCTTTTTTAACATCGTGGGCGATTAAAGCCAGGATGGGTCTTATCATCTTTATATCCTTTACCATTTCAACCTCATTCTTCGTCGTCAAATAAGAAAGCCTTAAACAACCTTTTATTCACTCTACTTATATTTTAGAGTGTAGACTTTAAAGGCGGTTTAAGGCTTTGTTAAAGTTTTGTTAAATCTTGATATAGTTTTCGGAAGTGTTATTTCAAAGGCAGGTCGAAACTGAAAGTTGAGCCTTTGCCCTCCTCGCTCTGTACCCGGATGCTACCTCCGTGGGACTCAATGACATGCTTGGCAATAGCCAACCCCATGCCGGTACCGCCACTCGAGCGGGCTTTATCGGCTTTATAAAAGCGCTCGAAAATATGTGGCAAATCGTCCCTGGAGATACCCATACCGGTATCGGTTACATCGACGTTAACGTACTTTTCATTATAGCGAGTTGAAATCGTAATACTGCCGCCTTGAGGCGTGAACTTGATGGCGTTATGAGCCAGATTGATAATCACCTGTTTTACTCTCCCGGTGTCAGCCCGGACAGCCGGCAGGTCGGGGGCGAGTTCTTTCTTGATGGAGAGCTGCTGCCTTTCTGCCTGAGGACTGAGTTGATTGATTGCTTCTTCAATCAGAGTATTGATGTTAGTGACATCCAGCTTAAGTTCGGCTTTGCCCGTCTCTATACGGGAAAGTTCGCTCAATTCCGCCACCATCTGCGTCAGGCGGTCGACTTCCTCATCTATTCTGGCCAGAAAATCCGTGGCGGCCTCTTTATCATCGACAGCGCCGTTACGCAACGTTTCCACCATCGCCTTGATGCCAGCTAGGGGCGTTCTGAATTCATGGGAGATATTCCCGATTAGTTCACGCCTTGTCGTCTGCAAATTCCTGATATCGGTAAGGTCCTGGAAGAGAATTATTGCACCCTCCGGTTTTCGGTTACTGATAGGAATGGCAATAGCCCTGATATATCTTCTGGATGTGCTGGATTCATACTGGGTATCCTGAGTTCCGCCAGTTTCCAGGCACGATTTCAACAAGTCGTTTATTTCGTGGTCTCGCACCACCTCGATGAGCGACTTATTAACTGCATCCTTAATCGCGAAAAGCTTCTCAGCCGCTTTATTACATAGCGAAGTTTTTCCGTCAATATCGGTCACGATAACGCCGTCAGCCATGTTATCGAGGATGCCGGCCAGCTTGGCTCTATCTCCCGAGATTGTTTCCACCAGTTCTTTCAGTTGAACGGACATTTCATTGAAAGCATGGGCAAGTTCACCGACCTCGTCCCGGGACTCTATGGTTATTTTCTGCTCCAGTTCACCGGAAGCAATTTTTCTGGAAGCGACGGTGAGCTTGCGTATCGATCGGGTGGTAATGCGGGCAATAATCCAGGCAGCCAGAATGACCAGCAGGGTTACAATAGCCATGGCTGCAGCGATGATGACAGTCGTCCTCTGCGTGAGGCTTTCAACCTCCGTTATCGGCAGCGAAAGGCGAACAACTCCCAAGACTTTACCTTGATACGAGACAGGAACCGCCACGTACATCATCGTCTGTCCCAGGGTGGTGCTGTAACGGGTGCTTTCCCCCGAACCGGTGCTTATGGCGTCTCTTATTTCAGGACGGGCGGTATGATTCTCCATATTTGCAGGGTCTTCCTCGGAATCACCCAGCACGGTACCATCCGGAGCGATGATGGTTACCCGGGTATCTATATCCCTCCCTAGCGTTTTGGCCAGAGCGTCCAGAGTTGCTTGGTTACCCTGTACGAGGAAGCCAGGCAAACTGGCTTCGGCGGTGATTCTGGCCTCATTCTCCAGCTGTGAATGAAGTGCATCTAGCTGATAGTCTCTGGTGGGGTTTACCAGGTATACTCCCAGAATACCCATACATACCAGTATGAGTACGATGAATGGAATGGTAATGCGCCATTGAATACCGCGGAACATGCTTAACCTTCCAGTTTATAACCCGTCCCCCGGACAGTCAGGATATATTCCGGTTTTTTCGGGTCGGTCTCTATTTTTTGTCTTAACCATCTAATATGGACATCCACCGTTCGTGTATTGCCGGCATAGTCGTAACCCCATACCTTTTCCAGGAGCTGTTCCCGATTGAATACGAAGCCCCGGTTACGGGTGAGGAAAACCAGCAGGTCGAACTCCTTCGGGGTAAGATTCAGCGGCGAGTTCTTATAGAAAGCCTGATGGCGGTTGATATTAATTTCAAGGTCGCCAACTTTAAGAGATTCCGACTTGGCCTCAGGTTGCTGTTGGCTTATATCAGCCCGACGCAGCATGGCATGTATCCGGGCCAGCAGCTCCCTCATGCTGAAGGGCTTGGTCATGTAGTCGTCAGCCCCGATTTCAAGTCCGACTATTTTATCAATCTCGTCGGTCTTGGCGGTAAGCATTAGTATAGGGACGGTCATTTCTTTCCGCAGGATGCGACATACGTCAAAGCCGCTTAATTGTGGAAGCATCAAATCCAGAACAATTAATCCGGGCTTTTCTCGGCGAGCGATTTCCAGAGCCTGAACGCCGTCAGCAGCAGTAACAACACCATAGCCATCTCTGACCAGATTGTATTTCAGCGTCGCCAGCAGGTTCGAGTCATCTTCAACGATTAAGATTTTGTTGTTAGCCATATCCTCAATGTTAGTATAAAGCTAACAGGACGGATTATCAAAGACTGAGTTGATAATTGAAGATAATATGAAAGGTAAGTATGAGTTTAAAAACAAGTCCTTTTGGCTACGCTGATTATACACCCCTGTTTGAAGGTGAACAAGACTCTACCCTTTTGGAGAGTTCTAAAATTTTACTAAAAAAGGTTCCTTAGTATATTGAGTAAGAGGGTTGATGGCTCCAGCTACAATAGAAGGGTGTAAGAGCAAACACTAATCTGTGTAGGAGGATCCACCAAATGAAGAATAGCACCGCGAAGAAGCGTAAGCAAGTTCCAGTC
>JAUWGD010000169.1 GCA_030606585.1 Dehalococcoidales bacterium
GCCCACAACGGCAAGTATGACATGAATATGCTGGCTGAGTGCGGTATAAATGTCGATGGCCTCTCGTTCGATTCCATGATTGCCGCCCATCTCCTCGGGGAAAAAGCCCTGGGATTGAAAGCGCTGTCTTTCAGCAAGCTCGGTATCGAGATGACGCCCATCAAGAACCTTATCGGCGCTGGCGCCAAACAGATATCGATGGCTCAAGTTGACATAAAGCAGGCATCCGACTACGCCTGTGCCGATGCCGATATGACTTTCAGGCTGGTGACGCTATTTGAAAAAGAGCTTGATAAACAGGGCTTAACGAAACTCTTTACCGATGTCGAAATGCCGCTGGTGCCTGTCCTGCTGCTCATGGAAAGAAACGGCGTGGCCGTGGATACGGGAATTCTAAATGAAATGTCGAAAATCCTCGGCGAGCAGGTGGCCGTGCTGGAAGGAAAGATATACGAGGAAGCCAAGCACGATTTTAATATCAACTCTCCCCAGCAGTTGGGTAAAGTGCTCTTTGACGAGATGCAGTTACCCACGACGCGCAGGGGCAAAAGCAAGTATTCCACCGAGGCCTCGGTTATGGAAGAGCTGCGCCCCGTGCATCCCATTGCCGGCGATATACTGCAGTACCGCCAGCTCACCAAGTTAAAGTCCACCTATATCGATAATCTGCCGGGCCTGGTGAATCCCAGGACCGGGCGTATTCATACCAGTTTCAACCAGACAAGGACGACCACGGGAAGGCTTTCCTCCAGCGACCCCAATATGCAGAATATCCCGATACGTGGGGAACTGGGGGGCCAGGTGCGGCAGGCTTTTATCGCCCCGCCGGGTTCCAGCCTCCTGGGCGGGGACTATTCCCAGATAGACCTCCGGGCTCTGGCGCATCTATCGCAGGATGAAGACCTCATAAGTGCATTTAAGCATGACGAGGATATCCATGCTGCAACCGCCGCCCGGCTCTTCGGCGTGGAACCCTCTCAGATAACCGGGGACATGAGGCGTTTCGCCAAGACGGTAAATTTCGGCGTTATCTACGGCATGAGCGATTACGGTCTGGAGCAGGCCACCGAGCTTTCCCGTGAGGAAGCCGGCAAGTTCATCAGGGCTTACTTTGAAAAATATCCGGGCGTACGGAAATACCTCGATGATACCAAGGAGCAGGCACGGCGACAGGGCTACGTGCAGACGTTACTGGGCCGACGGCGCTATATTCCCGATATCAACTCGGCCAACCGGCAGGTGAGAGAGTCAGCCGAGCGTATGGCTATTAATATGCCGGTGCAGGGGACATCCGCCGATATTATCAAAGTGGCAATGTTGAACATGTACCATGAGATGGAAAAGCGGAAGCTGCAAAGCAGGATGCTGCTCCAGGTACATGACGAGCTTGTCTTCGAGGTTCCGGATGAGGAAATGGATGCCATGCGCCGGTTGGTAACTCAGGTAATGGATTCGGCGGTGGAGCTGACCGTTCCGCTCAAGGTGGATACCAAGGCCGGCAGGAACTGGGGAGAGATGAAACCTCTATAAGGTTATTTTGCTATTGCTATAGCGGGGAGTCTAAGAGGGGCGCAGCCCCTCTTTTTGAAGTACCCCCTCTCCTGATAACCTCGCCAGGAGAGGGGGATAAAGGGGGAGAGGTTAAGGAATAACAACGGCGTGATAATGGTAAAGGAAAATGAAGTAAACGATGCCTGAACTCCCTGAAGTAGAGACCATCAAGAATGAACTCTTGCCCCATGTCCTCGGGCGTACGATTACCGGGGTCGAACTTTACTGGGAACGTATCGTGCGGCAGCCGTCGGTTGAGAAATTTACCTCACATATCATCGGGCAGAAAATAACCGGTATATCCCGGCGGGGCAAGTACCTCTTCTTTCACCTCGGCGGCGGCGAGGTGCTGGTCATGCATATGAAGATGACCGGCTCGTTGCTGATAGACCCCTCCGACGATAGGTTTACGCGCGCCATATTGCGTCTGGATAACGGCACGGCACTGCATTTCTGGGACCCGCGTAAGTTCGGGGTGATGTGGCTGGACAAAGACGATAGCGCAGTGGCCGCAAAGCTGGGGCCGGAACCTCTGGAAGAAGATTTTACTACTTCAGTGCTAGCGGATATTGTGCGGAACCGTACCGCGCCGGTAAAGCCCGTCCTCCTCGACCAGTCCGTAATCGCCGGAATCGGCAATATGTACGCCGATGAAGCATTGTTCGACGCTAAAATCCACCCCGTGAGACCGGCGGGGAGTCTTTCTAATAACGAAATAAAGCGACTCCACGGCTCTATCAGGCGGGTATTATTGAAGGGACTCAAGGAGAAGGGCGCCAGCATACGCAACTATATACGTCCTGATGGCAGTCCGGGCACCGCCCACGACGAGTTTAACGTCGCTCACGGCGTCGGAAAAGACTGCCCCAACTGCGGCACGCCCATCAGGCGTATCGTGCTGCGCGGTCGCGGCACCTATTTCTGCCCCCAATGCCAGCGGGAAGGCTAGTCGTCCCAGAGCCGGAAGGGCGGGTATTCGTCTGTCATCAGCGCAGCATAGGCAGCTACCCTATATATCCAGCGGTTAAAGCCGATAACCAGCTTGAAGATACTCGGCGGGTATTTCCCCGTGAACAGGAGCACTATACCGGCGAAGATAGCCAGGATAAATGTTAAGGCACCTCCGCCTCCACCACCCCCAGACTGCCAATTACTCATCCCCAAATCCCAAACCCCTGGGAAGTAGTAACTAATCGCAGCAATGCCGAGAAGGCCAACGGCTACAAAGAAAAACATCACGCATAAACAAACAAGAGGCGCCCCAAAAAGGGAAGTTACAATATAATGCGGAATAGCCAGTAGCCACCACTTTACCAGCACCAGCCCGCGCGACATTTTTTCAGTGTAAGGTATATCAAGGTCGGCAGGGTAATCCGGGTCGGGCTTAAGACTGAATGGCGGGTATTTGTCTGTGCCCAGAGCTTCATAGCTGTAAAAGCCCACCCGCCAGGACCAGCGCAATACTCCGAGTTTGAAGTTAAAGAGGCTCTTAGGGTGCTTGCCGGTAATGAGAATGGCGAAGAAGGTTATTACCCATACCACGGCAAAAGCTATTCCCAATCCGAGTAAACAAACATAATGCGGTATAGCCAGCAGCCACTTCAGCAGCCACCACCCGCGGGCCGGAGGAATCGTGAGCTCACCTCTGAGAGTTACCGGATAAGCTTTATTTTCTTCGTTCATTTTCAACCTCCTGAATATATCCGGATTTTCGTTGCATTAGATTACTATAGTTGTTCGTAGTTGTCAAGGAGATTCCAGGGCTTTACAGACACTGCTTGAGGCGTGCTATCTCCTGCATCAGCTCCTCGAACTGCTGCGGGTACAGCGACTGCATACCGTCGGAGAGGGCGTGGGTGGGGTCGTGGTGCACCTCCACGAGAAGCCCGTCAGCGCCGATAGCTATAGCCCCCCTGGATAGGGGAACAACGTAGTCGCGCCGTCC
>JAUWGD010000006.1 GCA_030606585.1 Dehalococcoidales bacterium
ATAATGTCAAAGGCAGGGTACGGATTGGGCTTTTTCCTTCCTTAGGTTTCCGCCGCAGTAAAATCGTTCCTTTTTACTTGTGGTTTGGTGGAGTAATTTATTGCCTTGATGTACTGTTAGGGCAGAGAGTTTTGTAAGTAACAGACTAACGCCATTTCGTAGCTACGAAAAGACTATCTATATAGTCAACCAAATTTCAGCCTCTGGTTTCATATAAAGTAAAATTTCGCAGAAATGACATATCAACTATAAGTCCATGTATTCATGCCGATGTTTGTGCAGTGGTAGTAATATAAATCGGTGAAGACGAGGCAGCAAATTCTAACGGAATTCCACCTTTAATATCAATCTTCTGAGTTGAGGCTGTGATTCGGATATCCAGTGCATCGAGGGCCAACCTTTTATCCTGAATGGTGGCATTGTCCAGATTTTGCCGAACTCTCTTGCAGAATCACTTTACCTCACGCTGGCAAAGAACCCCGCTGTATTCGTGTTTGATTTTAGTACCAGTCCTTTTTTCTTATCTTGCATATTACTTTTTAGGGATTGTTTACACCGCAGTGGTCTTATATTATTAAATTAGAGTAGTATATCCGACAATTTACCCTTTCGATATGTACACTAGAGACTGTGTAGAAACCAGAGGTGGGAACCAATGAAAAAACTACTATATCTAGCACTGGTGGTTCTAACGATTACATTATCTGCGGGAGTCTGTACGGCCAGTGCTGATACCGGTGATGACTGGCCGATGTTCCACCATGACTTGGCGCTAAGTGGATATTCGACGTCAAATGCCCCGTCGACAAATGCCCTGGCATGGGTCTACGATACGGGCTCCTCTATTCATTCTTCGCCGGCAGTAGTAGATGGGATACTCTATGTCGGTGCTATGGATGGTAACCTCTATGCCGTGGATATAAACAACGGTTCCCTGGCTTGGACATACCCAGCAGGAGGAGAAATTTACTCCTCGCCGGCGGTAGCCGCAGGGAATGTCTATTTCCTTTCTACAGATGGGTTTTTTTATGCTGTTGATGCTGTGTCAGGTGAACTGAACTGGAGCTTCACAATAGACCCAGGTTCTTGGGACTGGTCATCTCCAGCAATTCACGAAGGATTTGCCTTTATCGGGTCAAGTAAAGGCAAAATTCACAAACTGGATGCTTCTACGGGTGAAGTTATTTGGAGTGCATATATCGGAGGAAAGCCAAACTCACCAATTGCTGTCGTCAATGGTAAGGTATATTCCGGCACACACAATTTCGACAATGATGCCCCAACCATGATAGCACTTAATGAGACGGATGGCTCTATAAGCTGGACCTACAATTATTATCTATATCACGGCGGCGTAGTTGGCATGGTCAATAGCAACGGTGCAGCCGTAGTCGACGGCGACGATGACGGCGACCTAGAAGTCTATTTTGGCGTTTGCAACTGGGAAGGAAGCGATAACCAGGCCATCTGCCTGGATGAAGCCACCGGAACGGAAATTTGGACCGCAGATATTGGTGGTAATTCGTCCTCGACACCAGCCGTCCATGACGGCGTTGTCTTCATCGGTTCCGATAACGGTAAAATATATGCTCTTGATGCGGCAACCGGCACCGAAAAATGGAGCTTCCAGACAGGAGCTCAGGTATGGGCGGCGCCTGCCGTTGTTGATGGTAAAGTCTTTTTCGGCTCACTTGACCACACATTCTATGCACTCAACGAAGAAGATGGCTCACCAATCTGGAGCTACTACACCGGCGCCAGCCGAATGCTGGGGTCACCTGCTGTAACAGATGGCATGGTGTTTGTAAGCAACGAAAATGGGAATATATATGCCTTTGGTAACGAAAGTGAAAGTGTAAATACCTTGTGCCCGGTTACCATTACCAAGGAGCTTGTTTCCTTTGCAGATGCAGATGGTGATAGCATTATCGAAGTTGGTGAGGAAACATCTTTCATATTGGAAATCAGCGTGACCAATAATGATGTTAATAATCCGATCAACGATGTTGTAGTCAAGGATCGCCTGGGTGGTGATCTCGAAGTTGATGACCCCGGTGCGTTCGTAGTTTCCGGCCCACCCGGCAAGAACCAGAAGAACCGGACAGGTAAAATGTTCATGAGCTGGGATGTAGGAGATCTAGGACCGGGAGAATCACAAACTACAACTATTATCGTGTCCACAGACATCAATCCTGGAGGTCATCAAGAATATACCGAGGCTGGTATGCATTGCCTTAACTCCGGCGCCAACGTTAAGGGCGTATTCCTTGGCAAGCAGGTGAGCGACACTTCCGACCCTATTATTATAGAGGTTTCTGAGCCCTCCGAATAATATCAATTTAATATAACTATCATAAATAATAGGGCAGATAGATTAGGAATAGGTGGAACGTGTTACGTATCTTAAACCGTAACAACGGCATATCTTTGATTGAGGCCATTATAGCACTGGCTATTATTTGCTCCGTCGGAGCTGTTTTCCTCACCGGGTTGGATATTGGTATAAGGAGCGAAAAAGTCCACGGACAACAGGCTGACAGTCGGATATTAGCGACCGGTACTATGGAGTTTGTCAAATCTCAACCCTGCTCTGATAACACCTGGTCGTATATGGTTTCATCGTCAGAGTGGTCTTCGAGCCAGTTACCTTCCTGGTGGGATGAAAACAACCCGCCCTTACTGGATAGCGTATACTCATCCTATTCGATTAACGTATCTGCCCAGGATTTTGATAAAGATAACGATGGAATACTTGAAGTGCCGGGGGACGATGATGGTATCAGGAGACTCACTGTAAAAGTGTACGATAATTCAGCGAGGGTGACTCTCTCTCTTGAGGATTATAAGGCAATGCAATGAAATCTACTACGCTATTTAGGCGGGCGGAAGGCTTTTCCCTTTTAGAATTAGTTGTGGCTGTTGCAATTACCAGTATGATTATCGTTGGAATAACAACGATTATCTTTCATCTTATTTTCCATCGTGAACATACACAAGATAGTATGATCGCCAGTGAGCAACTACGTAGCGCCCATTATTGGCTCAGCCTGGATGGTTTAGTGGCGCAAAATACAGAAATCGGCGATGACCTTGAAACACCCGGAAATGAGGTTCTTACACTTTTCTGGGTCGGATATGAGCGGAGGGATGCGCAGGACAACCAATTAGCCGACCTCTATGAAGTCCGGTATCTTTACGACGGTGATGCAATTCGTCGCATCAAGAACGTGACCACAGCGACATATGATTCTGATGGTAATTTGCTCGACCTGTGCTCAAGTAACCTCACTATTACCGTTGCCAGAAATATCGCCGATATAAATATCGGTTCTGATAATCTTTCACTCGATATTTCGCTAACTGCTGTTGTTAACGATGTCGAGAATGCAAAGAGTTTTAACATATCACCAAGGGGCGTTACCGACTTATAAAAATGGAAAGAGTAATGAAATTATTAAGGTGTCTTCATACCGGGGAAACCGGCCATATATTGATAGCGTCACTAATGGTCTTAACTCTTGGGTCCCTCGTAATGGTGCCGTTTCTAAGTTTTGTGAGAACGGGATTTGTGGCGGGTTCCGTTTATGAAAACAAATTGACCGAGATTTACGCTGCTGATGCCGGGATTGAAGACAGTGTGCAGAGAATTAATAAACTTATGGCGCCCATGGATACCATGGAATCTCACGATGAGATTAGTTATGCAATCGACTCAGTCAATGGGAAAGCAGTTCAAATAACCATTAAAAAGCTGTCGCTTCTGGAAGGGGTGCTGGGTGATGATGAGTATAACGTAGGGCAGCCACACGAGTCCTGGATCCAGTTTGAGCTGCCGGAGGATTCGATCGTACGGAATCCTGGCGAGGACTGGGTGGAGTATAAGTGTACACTGAGTTTTCAATATGACGGTAGTGGCTCGCGACAGGTAGAAACTGCCGGCGTGTATTTCTCTCCCTATCCGGGTGCAATTATCGAGGGACCTTACGATGAGCAGACTACACCGGCAATGACATTTGAAGACTTAGAGAGCCGGCAGATGAAAATAGCAGCCGGAGGCTTTGCCTTTATTTATAGATGGGCGAGTAACTCAGGGCCAATATTCGATAAAAATAACAAAAATGGCAGTATATCACTGAGGTTCAAGGTGCATGACGCCGATTGGACACACGGTTCTACTTTTATCTGGGCAACATTTAAGGAACAGGACGTATCTTTTGTAACGACGGCTCAAATGACTAAATGGCTGGTTGTTGCTCGTGCCGGGAATACCAATATCAAGGCACAGATACTGAGAGATAACGGACAAATCAAATTCTTATCCTGGGAAATAAATCCCCCAGATTAAAAAGGCGATTATCAAGTCAGTTCTTAGCTCCAGATAATCTTTTTCAAAACCGGACAATCGTAATTTAAGCCTTTGAGTTTCTTCGGAAACTTGGAGAAGACCACAGAAAACAGCACCCAATCAAGTATGTACTCAGGTATAGACTAACCCTGCTCAATCTATCCATTTAAAAGAAACGGGCTTTCTATTGTATGTACAAAGTTCTGTATGACTTTACACACTGGTGAAATAACCATGCAAACTCAAACGATGATACAATATCACCTCTTAACTTTCAAACGTTTAAATATGGACCCCTTTACTTTTCTCATCGATGAATACGTTATTTTATCATCATACCCGGTAACCACAGACTTAACTGGGGAAATACCACCATAAGGGCAAGAAAGAGTATAAGGACTCCCAGGAAGGGTAATATTCCCCTGATTAACTCACCGGTCTGGATATCAAAAGTATTCCTAACCAAAAATAAATTGATGCCCATTGGCGGTGTAATCAGGGCTATTTCCATGTTGGTTACAAATAATATTCCAAACCATAGAGGATTATAACCCAGCGCCAGGACCATGGGAACGAAGATGGGTATGGTTAACATCATTATAGTTATCCCCTCGATAAAGCAACCAAGAACGAGAAGGACGACCATGATACATATGATTATAAGGATTGGCGGCAGGGTCAGGTTTGTGACAAAAACCGCCAGGTTCTCCGCCAAGGCGGAACTTCCAATAACATAAGCAAAGAATTGGGCTCCGACAAGGATAATCAGAATCATGGCGTTAATCAAAGCCGTCTCTATCATGGCCTGGTAAAGGCCTTTTATCCTGAGGCTATAAAAAGCAACGGCAATGACTATCACGACGAAGGCCCCGACGCCTCCTGCTTCCGTAGGCGTGGCTATTCCAAAGTAAATCGAACCGAGAACACACACCATTACCAGAGCAACCGGCCAGACTCTTCTTAAGGAGGAGAACCTTTCTCTCCAGCTGACGGCGCCTACCGCACTGCCGAGAGAGGGATTGCGGGTACACAATATTACAGGTACAACCGATAACATAAAGGCGAGGACAATACCCGGGACAATTCCCGCAATGAAAAGCCGGCCTAGAGGCACGCTTGATAGAATTGCGAAGATAATCATGGTGGCGCTGGGAGGAATCAACGGTCCGAGGACACCTCCGCAGACCAGCGCACCCAGCCCGAGAGCCTTATTGTAGTTATATCGCTCGAATTCCGGTACGGCCACTTTGCCAACGGCAACTATCGTCGGAGCGCTGGCACCTATGGCGGCAGCCATCCCCGCTTCTCCCCAGATGCTGGCGGATATCAGCCCTCCGGGAATGCGGGACAACCAGTTCCTCGCGGCACGGAAAAGGTCCTCACCTATCTTGGTTTCGGCGATGACACATGCCATAAGCGTGAATAACGGTAATGGCGTCCAGCTTAAATTAAACAACAGGTGGAAGGTCATCCACCCGACTTTCTGGAGACAGGCACCCCCGAAAGTGATAAACCCGATGATTATTGACACGAATCCCAGAGAGTAGGCAATCGGGATTCCGAGCATCAGGAAAATAAGCATGCCGGCTACGCATATCACGGCTGCGGTGGTATAATCCATGAACCCCCCGGTTTCTCAGGTGAGATAATTATCGATCAATAGAAAACGATAATCAGAGCTAGTCTATTTTTCATTCGGTATTTTTCTCAGGGAGGTGAAACCTTTATAAATTCTGGTGAGGAGAACGAGTAAAAGCAGGGCATAGCCTATAGGTACCATCAGCTTTATCGGGAATAGGGGCTCTCGCCAGGACGATGAACTGACTTCACCGATTTTCAATGAGAATAATGAAACTTCCATTCCCTGCCAGGTAAGTATAGTGGCAAAAAAAAGCCCCATAAAAGGAGCAATGATATTAAGGACGATATGTTGCGCGCGTTTAGAGAGACGGCTGCTTATGAAGTCTACTCTGATATGACGGTTTAACTTCTCTACAGCCGATATAGCAAAGACAAAGGAGAATAACAGGAACATGGTGCTGAGTTCGTAAGAATATGGCTCCGGGCTATGAAATGCGTAACGCCTTACGACGCCGTAGGTCGCGGTGAGCATCATTATTACTATCAATATACCGCTGAGTACAAGAAAGACGTGACTGGCCTTATCGATTATTTTATCTATTTTACCTATGCCTTCGCCTGCCAATCTCACGACCTCCGGATTATCAACCTTGTATCCGTCCTTTAGAGAACCAGACAGAATACCTCAGTAATAGTTGGTTCGTCCTGAGGTATTCTGTCAATCCTCTATATCGTATATTCAGGACCCCGGTGTTAATTGACTAATACACCTTAGGGATTTTCGGCGTTCGCTTTTTCAGCTATTTCTCTTATCTTATCACCGAAATCGCCCAGACTGGTTAATTTTTCATCGACGTACGATTTGACCGCTTCTATCCATTTAGCACGTTCTGCCGTGGGAAGGTCATAAACTTCCATTCCCAGAGATTCAAGTATCGTTCTATCCTCGGTTTCCGCCTGTATGTGAACAGCGGCCATTGCGTCGGATGCCCTCCACGCTTCCTCGATTAATATTTCCTGTACGTCTTTTGGCATCTCATTGAAGACGTCCAGGTTAATCAGATACGTATTGAAGGTTGGGGTAGCATAGAAGCGTATTACGTATGTAGCAACATCATTTAACCCGGATATCATGGTCCACTGGGTCGAAGTCAGCACAGCATCTACAACACCTTTTTCCAGGTTGGAATAACATTCGGTCCATGGAATTACTACCGGTGAACCGCCGAGAGCGGTTGTGAGCGCGGCAGTTTCCGGATTGGTAGCTCCAACCAGCAGACCTTTCCAGTCTGCCAGCGTCTTGACGGGTTTCTGGGAAATCAGCTCCTGGGCCCCGGTGGTATATATGCCCAGTGCCATCTGGTTAAGCTTTTCTTTGAGTATTTCGTTATAAAGCTCCGCCGAGGGTTTGCAGGCGGCGGCATTAGCCCGGACATTGTTGTATAAAAGGGGTACTTCCGCCAAGCCCGGATCAAGGCCTGCGAAAATACCCAGGCCGATTGAAGCCATCTCGATAGTACCACTCCTTACGGCATCCATAGTCTCCGGTACTTTAACCAGTTGCTCACCGGGATAAACTTTAATCTGGTATGCCCCATTGGTACGTTCACTGAATCGCTGAGCGAGTTCCTCGGCATTTACGGTAAGCTTGTCTCCCGCGGGCGTTGGAATAGTGAGTCTTAAAATCATCGGTTCTTCCGGAGTTGCCCCCTTCTCACCCGCACAGGCAATAGCCAGACTGGAAAGCAATAAGATAGCAACCATCAATGGCAGTAGCAAAGTAAACTTCTTCATTATTCTGTCCTCCCTTATACGTTAGAATAAACAAAACGGTCGTCTATTAACATTTAGAATGGGTTACATATTAATACGAAAAATTCCGACGATTGAATCTCGCCTATTCACCCCCTTTCATCTAAGAACAGCGGGATTTATTAATTTAAGCTTCTAGAATTTGATGTTAACTTAGTTATACATCTGCATTATCCAGATTGTCAATATAAAAAAGGGACCATTTTTTGTTAACCCTGCTGCTAGGTTACAGTATAAATTTCACCGATTTTTTAATGTAGTGTGAATTTAATGTCGCTTTTATGGCATTATCGAACAGTTAGTGCACGACAAGACTACCTTAAGAGCAAAATTGGCCTTGTGTTCATACACATTATCTTGGTTTATATGTGCAATAGTGGTTGACGGTTGCTTTTTAGCCTGAGACCATTGCGCCTGAATGAGAGTTATATATACAGCATTTTCTATCAAAAACTGCGGCTGATTGTTTTCAGATTAATCACCCTGTAACATCAGAAGACGAAATCATGTAGTTGATGTTATCATTATTTACCGGTATTAACTAGAATAAAAGCTTCATAATTTAAAACTTCGTCTTTTCTTCCCACATGCTTGACTGCAGGTACGTGGCAAGATTTACGTCATTGTTGGTGATTTTAAGCTTTCTCCGTATGTTTTCCCGGTGACGGTTGATAGTGGCCATAGATACCCCTCTAATCTGGGCTATTTCTTTGGTTCTCATACCATTCCGTATCGTGTTACAAATTGTTATTTCTGTCGGTGTCAGAGAATGATATGAATTCGATAGATGCCGGACAAACTGTGATGTAATTTCCTCCAGGTTTGTCTTGAGCATCTCGACATATTTACTTTGTGTTTGAGGTAATTCTAAGGCGAGAGCAAGTAGAATAGGCATTATGACTTTATCGACGTTCGTTTTTATATCCCGGTAAATTTCATTTTTTTCTTCCTCGATCCTGGTTAAAACTGTTCGAAGAGCCGTGTTTGATTCCTGTATGGCCTTCCGCTCCAGACTCAGTTGTTTATTGATATCCTGCAATTCCATTTCGGCAGAAATCCGTGTCGCGATAGTGCCAATCTGGTCCGCCAGTGCATCCAGTAGAGCGCGTTCTTCCGCGAGGAAAGGGCCTTCATCAGCAGGCGGACGTTCCTCTAAATAGAACATCGCTACTTCACCTACGGGTTCGCTGTAAACATAAATCCGTGAGGACTGCCGCCATTCCGTGATTTTGAATCCTTCACTCTTGTAGGTGGTTTCTTTAAAGACAATCCTTGCGCATGTAATATCCGGATACTGCCATGAATGGGGTAAGAAGCTGACCAGCTCTTCCAGTAGATTGTCGAGGGAGTTAAAGTGACGCTCAGCCAGCTGCGATACCCCGTAGAGGCAGTTCAGCTCCTTGATACGCTCGCGAAGCGCGCTTTCGACCTTCGGTTGCTCGGTTTCGTCGCTAAACGGAATTCGCCAGAGCCGGGCCAGTTCTGTATTAGGGATTTTAATATCATTATTATTATCGTTTGATATAACCTTCTTCTTAGCCATGAGTTCTTACTTTTTGCCTATTTTTTATGTGCATTATACTGGTAATTATTCAGTATATACTTCACTTAGATTACCTTATAAAATAAGTAAAGTCAACTATTATCTCTGCTTCGGAGTTATCAAAGGAGGTTTCCATGAATCTGTCAAAGCTGGAATCGATACTGAAGGGACGCAGCAGCCAGCCCCATCAATTGATTGAAGTGCTGCATGACGTACAGGAACATTACGGGTACATTCCTGAGGAAGCCATGAGAGAAATATCTAAAACTCTCGGCGTTCCCCTTATAGAGGTCTACCGGGTGGCTTCCTTTTACAAGGCTTTTAAACTCAAGCCGACCGGGAAATACGTGATAACAGTATGCAACGGCACCGCATGTCATGTCCGTGGCGCCCAACTCCTTCTGGACCAGGCTACGAGCCAACTGGGTATCAAACCCGGTGAGGTAACCGATGACGGTATGTTTTCTATCGAACATGTCAATTGCCTGGGAGCATGCGCTTTAGGGCCGATTGCCTCTGAAAATGGAACCCTCGGCCACCACATGACTCCAGCGAAGCTCCGGAAACTTATAAACTCGCTTAACCGCGAAGTAAAAAAGGAGGTCAAGCATGCCTAAGATAGCCACGAAAGAAGACCTGGAGGCTATAGGGAAGCAGCTTCTCCTCGATAGAAAGAAATTAAATAAAACGATTATCGTATGCGGCGGTACGGGGTGTAAAGCGTCACACAGCCAGGATGTCATCGAGGCCATAAATCAGGAATTAATCACACAGGAAATGGATTCTTCAGTCCATTTACGTATGACAGGATGTCACGGTTTCTGCGAGCAGGGCCCTATTGCCGTCATAGAACCGGGTAATATCTTTTATTGTCATATCACACCCGAGGATGCTCATGACATCGTTACTAAAACTTTACAGAGTGGTGAGGTTATAGAGAGGTTGCTATATACCGACCCGGTAACCGGGAGAAAAATCCACACCGAGTCGGAAATTCCTTTCTACCTCGCCCAGGACCGTCAGTTGCTGTCCCGGAACAGAGAGGTCAATCCATGTTCCATAGAGGATTACATCGCTGTCGGCGGTTATACGGCGCTGGCTAAAGTTGTCAATAGCTTATCTCCCGAGGAAATCATCCATGAAATTAAAGTATCCGGTTTAAGGGGACGGGGTGGTGGCGGTTTCCCTACCTGGCGCAAGTGGGCTGAATGCAGCGAAGCTTCAAGTGATGAGAAATACGTCATCTGTAACGCGGATGAAGGCGATCCCGGCGCGTATATGGACCGCTGCGTACTGGAAGGCAATCCGCATCTGGTCATTGAGGGTATGATGATAGGCGCTTATGCCGTTGGCGCTAAAAAGGGCTATATCTATGTTCGTAATGAATACCCCCTGGCGGTGAAACATGCCCGGTTAGCCGTACAGCAGGCCAGAAAGTTTGGTCTCCTCGGCGAAGATATCCTGGGGTCATCATTTTCATTTGATGTTGACGTTGCCAGGGGTGGTGGTGCATTCGTCTGCGGGGAATCGACTGCACTCATGGCTTCGCTGGAGGGTAAAGTAGGCGAGCCACGCCCCAAGGATGTGCACACTGTTGTTGACGGTCTATGGCACAAACCGACGACACTCAACAATGTCGAAACATGGGCCAATATCCCCTCTATAATTCTGAACGGCGCCAGCTGGTTTGCTTCTAAAGGAACGAAAGGAAGCAAGGGAACAAAGATTCTAGCTCTCACCGGTCGCATTAAAAACACCGGGCTTGTCGAGGTTGCCATGGGTACATCTATACGACATATCGTGTTCGATATCGGCGGTGGAGCCACGGATGGCAAAGCTGTCAAAGCGGTCCAGACCGGAGGCCCGTCCGGCGGCTGTTTACCGGTTGATAAATTCGACCTGCCGGTGGACTTTGACGTGCTTTACGAGGCAGGCTCAATGGTAGGCTCCGGCGGTATGGTGGTCATGGACGAAAGCTCCTGTATGGTGGACGTGGCCAAATACTTCCTTACGTTCTTACAGGACGAGTCATGCGGCCTGTGCGTTCCCTGCCGGCTGGGAATCGACCGCATGCTCGAGATTATCACTGATATCACTGAAGGTCGCGGTACTCTCGAACAGATAGACCTCCTCGAAGAATTAGCTGACACGGTTACGCAAACATCGCTTTGCGGGCTGGGGAAGACCGCAGCGAACCCCGTGCTTTCTACGTTACGCTATTTCCGTGAGGAATACGAAGCACACATCAATAATAAGGAATGTCCCGCCGGTGTCTGCAAGGCTCTCATCGAGTATTCTATCGACCCGGAGAAATGTAACGGCTGCGGAGCCTGCAAACGAGCTTGCATGCACGATGCAATAAGCGGAGAGAAAAAAGAGGCACACGTGATTGATCCCGGGCTGTGCCAGAAATGCGGAATTTGCATGAGCGAGTGTAAGTTTGAAGCAATTCAGGTTGAATAACGAGGTGAAACATGTTGCATTATGTAACCGTTAACATTGACGGCGCTGATATTAAGGCCCCCAAGGGTTCCAGCGTACTTGAAGTGGCTATAGAATACGGCATCTGTATCCCACACCTGTGCCATGTACCGGGTCTTTCAGACATTGGAGCCTGCCGGCTCTGTATCGTCGAGCACGTCACCAACGGACGTTCACAGGTAACTACTTCCTGTACATTGAAAGTGCAGGAAGGCATGGTAATCAGGAGTAATACGGATAGAATCAAGAGGCTCCGTCATAATATTGCCGAGTTGCTGGTTGCCGAAGCTCCGAATTCCCGTGCTATTCAGGATATCGCCGTCCGTTGTGGTGTCAAGAAGGTACGCTATCCGTTCAGGAACAGCAACTGTGTTTTGTGCGGGCGCTGTGTACGCGCCTGCGCGGAGCTGTGGCATGCCAACGCCCTGGGCTTTGTCGGACGGGGTAAAGACCGCCACGTGGAACGCCCCCTCAACATGCGCCAGGAATTCTGCAAGGGGTGTGATTACTGCATCCAGCTTTGTCCCATGACCATCACGCCTTGCGACGGCCCCATGAAGCCCGGCGAGGAATACCTCTGCGGAAAATGCGAATCACAGCTGATGATAACGGAAGAAGTGCCGGACAGCTGCGCATGGTGCCGGCTGGGTGAAGGCTTTAACTGCGGGCGTTATGCCGGGGTCAAATCCTAGAGATCAAGCCCCTGACCTTGATGGAGCAGATGTAAGCTGGCGCCACTATTCGCGCCAAGATGACCAGCGTTATTGAAACCTTTGAAGAGTTCTCAGACCAACTGGCAATAAATTTGAGCCTAAGTCCCGTACTCTTCCTTCTTCGGGGCACTTAAGGAACCCAGCCTTTTCTCTTCTACTCCCTTTTTCCCCTTTAGTTTAAACGTCCGGTAATCCCGGTAAGAGATCTTCTCGTTAGGGCGTCCCCAACCCAGTTCTTTCAATGCTTCGACAACTTTCTGAAGTTTCGGTGCCATTTCTTGCATCCCCAGACCCTGAAGATGTGGCGGAAGTTCCTTCCTCTCTTCGGGTTCCATCCCTAATAAATCGCAGATTGCCTCTACTGCCCAACGTGCACCTCTCACTGGTGGTGTCTGGTCGCGACCCCCCTCGAAATCAGGTGAGGTCATTCCGCATTTCTCCTTTTCATACAGAGCAAAAGTCATCTCCAGTATCCTGGCATCGGGGTCCATAAGGTCTAAAGCACGCTGGACTCGATTATAGCGTACTCTAAGGCAATCTATGGCGCCGTAATCCTCCTCAAATCTATCGATTACGTATTCCACGGCGGGAACGGATGCGGCATAATTGAGGTTACCGTTCTTCGATAGTTCCTCGGTGGTAACACCAACTACATAACTTATAATAAAGGTAGAGGCGACAACAGCTCCACAGGTGCCGACTCCTGTCATGGCGACACCTCCATGGAGCCCAATCATTCCCTGGGTGAGCGCTTCTTGTGTTTCGGGTGAAAATAACTCGATATCCTCAGATCTGAATGCATCGCATATCGCCCCAAAAGTGGCTGGGGCGCAGGCCATGTATTTTGCCCCGATTTCATCCGCAAGATGCCCCGCTTTATCTATTATTCTTTCTCTCTTTTCCTCATCGATCTCTATTTTCCCGATCATTCTTACCTCCTTGTGTTTATAAAATCAAATCAATTAAGTTTATTGCATTTGAGTTTATCCAGCAAGTTCTCGTTTAGGAATCGAGCAGACCAGTTTCCCCCGATGCTACATGTTGAGGTTTATCTTCTCCGTTTTCCGTCTGGTTTCCCGGCGGTCCTACCAAATTTCAACCATGCGACCTGCCCCGCATATCAGTATTTTCAACACTCTGACGGATTGTTCAATTCCGTAAAAAGGATCGCGAAAAGTCAGGCTTGACAGTCAAGCGACGTTACGATGAAAACACAGACATCCCGATGTTCATGCAATGGAAAGTAACTCTAGAGATATCACTCTCCGGATTTCCAGGCGTTCATTGCCGGTATAGACTTTTATATACAACGCATCTAAGGGCAGGGTAAATCACCCGAGACGATTAGGGATTCTGACTATCCGAAGCTATTTCTCTGGTTACCTGTGCATCCCACTCGATAAACTCTTCCCGGCTGCCTATCTCATACCCCGGGGGAACCCATTTCATTTCCTTCAGGTTCTGTGTTATGGTGGGTATCCATTGATACGGGATAGATATTAGCATCAATCCATCCGGGAATACCCGCCTCCCTTTCATACCGTAAGACAGGCCGGTCGGGGTGTAATTAACCTTACCGCTGAGATAGGGATAAACATAAAGCGAGGAACACACGCCTACTACCGTCGCCCGGCTCTCGTACATTTCACCGGTGGAATAGGTCATTGCCCTCAGCAGGATTTCCGCCTGGCTGGGAGTGGCTATAATAGCAAGAAGGTCCGGTTCGAACTTTAGTTTGTCTATCGGCGATAAAGCGACATAGTTGACCGAACCCGTCTCTAAACTGGGGATAAATGTACGGAGCCGCCTGTTGGCATGCCCTTCCTGAAAGAGTTGAAGTCTTACGCCCAGCTGTCCGCCGTCGGAGCGACGCGGCAAATCGACCATCATGCCGAGAAATATCTTTCCGATACAATTTTCTTCCTCTCTGGTGAAATAGAAGGGAGTACCTCTCTGCTGCGCCTCTTTTACCATTTCACAGAGCCCCAGTTGTTTATCCAGCTTGTCAATTCCTTCCGGCTTGTGGAAGGAGTAATTGACACCTACAGGCGTTCTCTCAAATTTGAATTGACTGTAAACGGACAGGTCCGTTTGAAGTGGCCTCATATTTATCTCCTTTTTAACCGGGGGCGGTACGTTCGACCATCTTTACTACCATACTATATGAAAAAAGACCTCTTTACCAACCGCCGGTTAAAAAACGAGGTTGTTTCTCCACACTTTATACGCTAGAGTAAACCTCTGAGCCTGGGGTCGAGGGCATCTCTCAGTCCGTCGCCAACCATATTGAAGGCAAAGACAACCAGCATGATAGCCAGACATGGCGCGAAGGAAAGCACCGGATTTCTTAATAAATATTGGTAACCGTCGCTGACCATGGCACCCCAGGCGGCGCCGGGTGGCTCGATGCCGATGCCGATAAAGCTAAGGCCGGCCTCGGCCAGGATAAGATTCCCGAGCTGCATCGTCATCAGTACGATGAGTGGCGGGAAGGCATTCGGCAGGATGTGGCCGAGCATGGTACGCAGGTCACTGGCACCCATAGCACGCCCGGCCATGATATAATCGTTTTCCCTGATACTGAGAGTCACGCCGCAGGTTACCCGCGCGTATCCAGGTATTGTAGCTATACTTAAGGCGATGATAACGTTCTGAATACCGCCGCCGAGGACGGATGCCACGACAAGAGCCAGTATCAACATCGGGAAGCACAACAATGCGTCCATAGCCCTCATGATAATCATATTAATAAAACCGCCGAAATAACCGGCAATTACACCCAGTGTAATGCCGAAAACCGAAGCAATCCCCACAGATATAAACCCTACCATTAAGGCTGTCCTTGAACCGTAGATGAGCCGACTCAAAGTGTCTCTACCCAGAATATCGGAGCCCAGGGGGTGCTCCCAGTTTGGTTGAACTAAGGACTTCGCCGTGCTCAGCTTATAGGGGTCATAAGGTGCCAGCCATGTGGCGAAGACGGCGGTAAGTAACAGCAGCAATAATATGATAAGCCCGAAGACAACCACGCCGCGTGATAAAAACACTCTGCGAAAGCGACGCCACTCGCTCACACGGGGTGGCGCTTCCTGGAACTCTGTTATGTTGTTAGATTTTTCTGCCAAAGTTTGAAATCTCCTAACCGTATCTTATCCTGGGGTCCAGCCATCCATAGGATATATCAACAGCCAGATTGACCACCAATATAATAACGGCAATGACGAAGGTGATGGCCTGTACCACCACGTAGTCCTGGCCGAAGATGCTGCTGACCATCAGGCGGCCGACACCCGGAATAGCAAATATCAACTCGACGAGTACGGAACCGCCGAAGATAATACCCACGCCGAGGCCCATCAGGGTAATCACCGGAATAAGGCTGTTTTTCATGGCATGTTTTATTATCACCATACGCTCACTCAAGCCCTTGGCCCAGGCGGTGCGGATGTAGTCCTGCCGGGTTACCTCAAGCATACTTGACCGCATCTGGCGTGCGTTGGCCGCCAGACCGAAGATAGCCAGACAGATAACGGGCATAACCAGTTGCCTGGTGCTCAGCCAGAAATCGTCGAACGGTGAGGTGTAACCCGAAATAGGAAGCCAACCGAGTTTAAGTCCAAAAACGTATATCATCAATATCCCTGCAAAAAACACGGGGATACATATGCCAATATAGGTCAGGGGCGTAATTACTTTATCCAACCATTCCCCCCGCCTTACGGCAGCGAGTAGACCCGCTATTACACCTAAAACGGCACCGATTATTAAAGATAGCAGGCCTAAGTGAGCCGTAACAGGGAAACGCTCCATCATGAGCCTGCCCACCTTTTCACGGTAAAATATCGAGGTGCCGAAGTCTCCCTGGGAGATGCCGGCCATCCAGTTGGCGTACTGCACCATAACGGGCTTATCCAGACCGAACTCGGCCCGGAGTTTATCAAGCATCTCCGGGGGCATAGCTTGCACTTCGGCAGACTGGGCTATGTAAATTATAAGTGGGTCGCCGGGCAGCAACCGCATGACAAAAAAAACAATGAGGGTTACCAGGATAAGCACGAACAGCGCCTGTATCAGTCGCCGGATAATATATGTTGTCATACTAAACCTCGGGTATCATTAAGGAATCTTCTTGGCCTTAGGCATAAAATCAAGTTCAGCCCAGACCCCGAAGATTCTCCTAAATAACCCACAGTCTGGCTAATAATTAGAATTACAGCTTTCTTCTTACGCCGGGTGATTCACCCCAGACCTCATTATCAGGATGGGTACGAACCACCCGGCTTTCTCTATCTTAACTGATTAGTGCTCTTCCATCCAATCGTCGTACGAAAACCACATGATCCCATGTATCAGCTGGTAGTCGCTGTGAACGTAAGTCTGCATCACCTGCCCACTTGACGTCCGGTAAAGCGGAACAATCATGGCATCCTCGCCGCCCTGCCGGATGGCTGCCCTGATTTTATCTATCGCCTCATACGCATCCGCGTACTTGGAGTCCAGCGCTTCCTCGCACAATTTCAGATATTCGTCTGACTTCCAGATATTACCGGTCCGGAAGGTCATCGGACTGGGACCAAAGTGGATGAATAAATCAGTTGCGCTCGGGTTGATGCCGGATGCGGTTAATACCATGTCATCCCAGCCTATACCGAAGACCGAGCCGAAGTACCGGCCCATGTCGGCAACGTCCAGGTCAACCTCTATGCCCACTTCGCCCAGATAAGCCTGAATAGCGGAGCCCGTATCCATTCCCATTTCCGTGAGCATCATTGTAGTCTTGAAGCCATCAGGGTATCCTGCCTCGGCCAGCAGTTCTCTGGCTTTATCCGGATTATACGGTCGCGGGTCGTAACCCTCTACGTAACCCGGCCATATTGATGAAGCCATCTGGTGAAGCGGTTCGTACTGGCCATAGCCGAGCATCTCGGCCAGAGCCGGGCGGTTGATGGCGTATTCGATTGCGGCACGTACTTTCTGGTCGTAGAATATTGACTCGGGGTCACTGGAGTTAAACGCGAGTAAATAGAACATGCCGGGTCCCCAGTTAATATCAAGCCCCTTTTCCTCTAAATCGAGCATCATCTGTATCGCTGATGCGTCCGTCCAGACATCGGCTTCTCCCGCTTCCATCGTAGCCGCGGCTACCATGGTATCCGGGATAAAGCGGACTTCCATAGCATCGAGATACGGCATGCCTTCCTGCCAGTAGTTGTCGTTCTTCTCATACCTCAAGAAGTCATCGCGTTGAAACACAGCGACTGTGAAGGGGCCTGTCCCAACCGGGTTCATCCGGGCCCATTCGATACGCTCCTCATCCGTGGCACCGGCATTTTCAAACGCCGTCGGCGAAATCGACACCATTAACCCGAAATTTTCAATCGACATCCAACTAACGAACGTCACGTGCATCACGATAGTATATTCATCGATTACTTCGAGTGACTCGACAAACTGACCGTCCGTTAGCCTGGCCGTATCAATTCCCATCTGAAAGTTCCACCGGCATGCCTCGGCATTCCAGTCCGTGCCGTCATGGAACTGGACGCCTTCCCTCAGGTGCCAGGTGACAGTTTTGTTTACCGGGTCGGTCTCCCAGGATTCAGCTAACACCGGTATCATAATTCCCTTTTCATCCCACTCGGCCAGCCGCTCGAGGACGGGCAGCATAGCTATGCTATCACCCGGGGCAAACTCCGGCGGGTAGCCCAGGACTTTGGGGAATTGGCCCCTGACGAATTTCATGGTGCCGCCGTACTCCTGACCCTCCGGGCCTGTTTTCGGTTCGGGCGCCGGGGCTGGTGCTGGTGCCGGGGTAGGTGCTGGTTTTTCCGGTTCGGCGCAACTGCCAATGAATAATGCGCTAATCAGGATAACCGATAGTGCAATTAAAAGAAGCTTTTTCATCGTTAATTTGACCTCCTTTACGGATTCTCGTTCGCTCTTGGTGGCTTGCTTACTCAATCATACATCACCCCCTTTAGTTACAAAGTATGCGAATTATCCAGTTAGACTGATTTTCGCTTGTTTTAGAACAATATTTACACAGCTAATCAGCTAGGTGCGTAATTGTATATCCTTTTTAGTTTAGAAGTCAAGAGTTCATGTATTCATCCCGATGTTTATGCAATGGTAGCATCTATTCGATGATTCATACTAAAAGGGGGAGCCTGTAACGACTCACCCTCAATGTAAAACCTGCCGGCCCCTTTCAATAGCTGTGAATTACCTCAACCAGATTAAATTGCTTAATGTGTCAACAAATCACTCCGTAAATTTTGGGTTGCCGTGGCGTCGACTTCAAATGATTGCGGGTCAATAACTGCCCCGTAGTCATGCCGGGCTTGCTCAACCGAGACGTAACCGTTAATAACGTCCCGGCGTACCTCTTCAATATCTCTTTCAAGTGGATTCCCGTAGCCGCCCCCGCCGCCGGCAGTAGCCACCACTCTACAACCTTCTGCCAGTTGCATGCCTGAAGTCTTCAGTAATTCAAATTCCTTTTTAGCTTTCGGCTTAATCACCGCGTTATATCTGCTGTAAGGTTACAATTCTATATGATTTAATATCCCAGCGTCGCTCTCCGGAATACACCACTTCAAAAGCACCGGTTTTACCCGGTTCCAGTCGTCTCACGATATCTACTTCGGTACCTATTAGCGTTCCGGCAGCGTCATAATACTCCGCCTTTATCTCGGCGCTTACGTTGGAATCGGGGCTGATATTCCGTACCGCCCCTTCAACGACCCTGTGCCCGAATCGGTTGACGGACATCCTGTGGTGAAGCGTCTGCAATTTATTGTCCGGCGACGTTATTGCCTGTGGTTGTATTTTCGCTAACTGTTCTGCCATATTTACGCTTACGCCTCCCCTTCAACCCAGGCATCGAAGCGCAGACCGGAAGCCGGGTCGTATTCCCTCTGGAATGCTTCGGGGTACTGCTTCATCCATGCGCCCAGTTCTTCGAGGCTAACCTTCTCAACCTGAACAAGGAAACCGCTGGCTACCTGGCCCTGGGTGTTCGGCGAAGTCGTCTTTTCAGGGGAAATCAGGTTATTGTTGCCGCCCCGGTCAATCCCGTCAGTTATGAGGTCGGCCCTGGCTCCGTGGTCCTGGTAAGTAACTCCAGGCATTATCCTCTCGGTCACGCAGGCGCCGCCGAGGACGATACCCCGCTCGTTATACATCTTGACCACGTCCCCGTTTTCTATATTCCGCGAGGCCGCGTCAACCGGATTAATCCAGACAGGCTCGTACATGTAGCCATCAGGACCCTTAACTTTACAGGTCTGGATTTCCCTGAACCATGATACATCATCGAGCTGGGCATGCTGCCTCCATCTCCCGTGATTCGAGACGAGGAGGAAGGGATATTCCTTAGCTCTGGGATGCAACCGGCTTTCCTGATGCGTCTTACCGAACGGAATCCAGTGCGGCACCGGCGGTCTCTCTTCATCGTCGGGGAAGTTCTCCAGTAAGCCGGTAGCCTCAAACTCTATTTTACCGGTGGGTGTTTTCAGGGGATACGTCTCCGGGTCATGATAGAAATTCAGACGGGGAGTGGGGTCGTTCTCCCAACCTTCAGCCGGAGGAACACAGTAGAATCCCTTCTCGTTGAGCTCTTCCCAGCTGATAAAATCCTTGATACCACAGCTTTCATAACCTGTCTTTATCCATTCTTCGACAGTCTTGCCTTCCGTGTACTGGTCATATATACCGAGTTTTTTAGCCACCTCGCCGACCGCTTCGTAATCACTCCTGGACTCCCCGACAGGCTCGATGCACTGTCCTTCCGGGTAAACGCTCTGGCAGAATGAGTCGGTGCCTATCATAATATCCTCTGTCTCGAATTTGGTACAGGTGGGTAAAATTATATCTGCGTAAAGAGTATCATTCTCCAGCCACGGGTGCTGGACAATTATAGTCTCTATTTTGGGACTTCTGAACGCCTCAATCATCCTGTTTCCGCAATTACAGCATGTTATCCAGCAAGGCGTGTCAGACCATATCATATGTATTTCAGGGCAGCCCTCTACGGGATACTGGTACTGCACAAACTGGTCTTCAGTCGGCATCACGGGTGAGCCGGTACTGTAGAATTTCATGGGTTTATCGTCGGTAGCGTCGAGAATGGCATCGTGAAGCCTGGTCTTGGGAAGGAATTGTTTCGGATGCCACCTTACCTCGCCAAGCCCGCGATAAGCCGTGAAGGGATTGAGCATCACCGAAGCCCGGGGCATACTGAAGACGGAAGTCCGGTTAGTGCCCGGTTTCCCTATGCCCTGCATGGCGGAACAGGCCACCTGCATCCTGGCAGGTTCGGTTGAGTAGGTCCCTCTGCAGAGTGGGCCACCGGTCCCACTCCCGAACGTGGTTACTCTGGATGCCCACTCCCTTGCCAGCGCTTTTATTGTCCACACCGGGACACCACACAGCGGCGAAGCCCATTGCGCCGTCTTGGGGATTCCGTCTTCGTCTCCCGTGACGTATGCTTTAAATTTATCGAAACCATGCGTGTGCGTGGCTATAAAATCTTTATCATAGGTGCTCTCGGTCATCCAGGTATAGGCTATGGCCAGCAGCAGCGCCGTGTCCGTATTCGGATATACCGGGATCCACTTATCAGCGTGTACGGCGGCAGAGTAGTTCAGGTCCGGGCTGATGAATATATGTTTTATACCGAGTTCCGCGTAGAAATAGGCCCACAGGCTCATGTGCTGCCCGCCGAGTTGCCAGGGCGTAGTTTCCCAGTCGCTCCCCCAGAACAGAATCATATCGGTGTTTTCGGCAATGTCCTTGAAGGCATTGGTGCCCGGGCTGTACGTGCCGAAAGGAGACATTCCCCACATATGGGTGGCGCCCCATTTCCATCCTTCCCAGCTGTCCGGAGTCCTGACCTGCAGGGTATACTCTCCCTTTTCCTCGCCTTCGCCCAGATACTTGAACATTTGAGTTTGACACCCGTGAGGAGCATGGACAATTTTCGACTCTCCATGTCCATCGCCCTGCAGGTATATCGCATATGGCCCGTATTCCGCCTGCAGCCTCTTTATTTCACCGGCTATGATGTCGGTGGCTTCATCCCAGGAAATCCTCTTGAATTTACTCTTACCCCGGTTCTGCGGATTTCGGTCGCCATCGGGGTCCCAATCAACCCTCTTTAACGGATACTTAATCCGGTTGGGGGAGTACACCCGTTTTTTATAGGCCAGACCATGAGGATTCGGTAAGGTCTTGAGCCGTGAATTGAAGACTTTCCCGCGCGCTTCAACCTTCCATTGACCGATTTCCCCGGGCGTATACTTCTCGTCATAGTGGAGCGGTCTAATCCTGATTATTCTGCCGTTTCTGGTATCGACCCGGGCAGCACCCCCACCTTGAGCAAAGGCGTGAAGTGACAATCCTTTGATGAATGTTTTCTCCGGTTCTTTTGGGGGTAAAGCCGCTGGCTGTTTCTCTGTCATTTTTTCGTACTCTCGGGGCGTTCTTTGCGGACGTACCTGATTATACCCCCTTCGCAGTTGCGCAATCAAAACAATAGTTACAGTTACATCGGAACCGGAAAGGTTAAGGTAGATGAAGCGATGCTAGACAGCCGGTAATGTTTTTAGGCCTTGTTTTCTGCCAGGCCTTCCTCTCGTGCCTGCCTGTCCATGTCAAGTGTTAACAGACGCTGGAGAGGTAAGAGTATATCCTCGTCTCCGGCTTTGCGTAAATCAATGGCTTTCAGATAGTTCTGACAATTCTGGCAGGTATAAAGGCGATACATTCCTTCGTCATCGGTGTAGTAGCTCAGTTTCTCCTGGTCCTGACAGCCGCAGTAAGGGCACTCCAGCCGCTGAAACAGCCATTCGGAATCGCAGCGCGAGCACACAAGCCACCTGGCTCCGTACTCCTTCTCCAGAAAAGCCAAGTCGGGCATGCCTCCGCAGACCGGACAGTAGCGCCGCCGCCAGGATTCCTGTTCCACGGAGTCGATATACACCCGTGCGTATATCGCCAGGAACGGATGCAATGTAGCTTGAATGATTACCTGTAACAGATTTTCGCTGATACCATCCTGTATTTTACGGGGTGGTTCTTTGCCGTTGAACCATGCCTCAGCCGCTTTCTTGGTGAGGAGGCGACCGACCCCGGGTTTTTTGAGATTTTCAGGGAGTTCACCGAAGAGCTGGGGGTACCTGGCGAGTGTAGCCGTAACTCTAGCGAACACGCCCTGTACCGTTGACCAGTCGAGGTTAAGCTCGCTGAAACGCAGCAGCGGCCGCCCGCTGCGGAGTCGCTTCTGGATAGTCTCATGGCTCAGGGCGGGCATACGTGTGCCCTGGCTCTGCTGAACTCCGGACTGGATTTGCAGCAGCTTCTTATAGAATTCCAAGAGGAGGGGAAGTTTCCCCTCCTCTTTTTCCTGCTTTTTCAGCTTTTCTAATATCTTGCTGGCAGTATCTTCAGTCACTAAGTTTATTCCTTGCCTTTGGAGACTTCGGCATACCACTTGGCGTGGTGCTTCTTGGCATACTCGGTAGACACCTTACCGCCGGTTATGGCGCTCCAGGCGTCGGTCATAAGCGGATGGACGACGCCCAGGTAGATATGGACGAAGAGCATGGCGCCGCTGACGATAAAGGAAACGTCATGGATGAAGACCATCCACTGCAGGACGGCAGGTGATGCCGTTGTCTTGGCGAACACCATGACCACCCCGGTGATAACGAAGAGCACCCCGAATACTACCACAATGAACCACCACATCTTCTGGCCGGTATTCATTTCGCCCTGCGGCGGCATGTCTTTCTCGTCACCGAGGAAGTAGTAGCGAGGGGCTGCTTTAAGCCAGCCGATGTCATCTTTAGTCCAGGTGAAGGCCAGCTTTAATCCTCTAGCCACGGATCTGGGGTTGATGATGAGATAGATAATGGGTATGACGATGAATATCGCCGCCCCGATGCGGTGAATGACGCGAGTCCAGCTGTCCTCGGCCAGGAAGCCCAGACCGGGGATAAAGAGTATCAGGCCGGTTAAGAACAGGAGAACGAAGGCTCCGGAGTGTATCCAGTGTAGAATCCGTATCGGTTTCCTATACTTTTCCACTTCGTGATGTGTCATTTCTTCGCCTCCTTTTTTACATTAGCCCGGGCTACCAGCCAGTTAAGCCCCAGGCCCGCAATAGTCAGACCACCCACCGCCCAGCCGACCGGTTGTATAACGTCTTTCCAGGCAATAGTGGCGGCGGAAATCTGAGGTGATGCCGGCAATCCGTAAATTTCCGGGTAATCGTCGAGGACATACATGACGTGCAGACCGCCAAGCTCATTTTCGCCGTAGAGGTTGGCATTTACCCAGCCCATGTCTTTCAGGGCCTGGACCCTTGCTTTACCTTCTCTCAACAGAGTGGAACGTTCGCCGTATCTCAGGGCGCCGGTCGGACAGGTCTTGACACAGGCCGGCTCCCAGCCCTCGGCGATGCGGTCCAGTCCCTGCGTGGTGCAGAATGTGCATTTGTCCATCTTGGCGATGCCGGTAATGATATTGCGCGTGGAGCGCGGTATGTTAAAGGGACAGGCATCGATGCAGTAACCGCAACCGGTGCAGGTGTCCTTGTTATAGGCTACAAAACCGAGTTCGTGGTGGTAGAGGGAGCCGTTGGGGCAAACGCGGACACAGCCGGCATCCGTGCAGTGCATGCAGGCCTGCCGGGTAAAGAGCCAGCGTACCTTGCCGCCGGCTTCAATCTCCGTAAACCTCATCTTTATCCAGGTCTGCGGGGAGAGGTCAGGGGGATTTTCATAGCTGCCCCAGTTCTTCGATGCCACACCGTTCTCTTCGGTGGGTATTGCCTCATCGTTCTCGTTCCATTGTTTACAGGCTACCTGGCAGCCCCGGCAGGCGGTACACTTTGTTGCGTCGTATAGAATTGCTTTCTCTGCCATTTTTTCCTCCTACTCTCTCGCTGTCTAAGCCTTCCTGACGTTGACGAGGAAGGCTTTGAACTCCGGTATCATGGTATTGGCGTCACCGACATGGGGTGTCAGGCAATTGGCACTGTCTCCGGTGGAGAGTCCGATATAACCCCAGTGCCAGATAACGCCTACCTGATGCACCGTGCTTCCGTTCATCTTGAACGGCTTGAAACGCTTGGTGACCAGAGCTACCACTTCGACCTTTCCGCGGGCTGATTCCACGATAACCTTATCGCCGTTGGCGATACCCTTTTCGGCGGCCAGCTCCTCGCTCATCTCACAGAAGGGCTCCGGCTGCGCTTCAATCACCCACGGCATATTTCTCGTCATCTGCCCGCCCTGCCAGTGTTCGCAGACACGGTAGGTTGAGCAGACAATCGGGTATTTATCCGGCGTACCCTGTTCGTCGGGTCGCCATATCTTGAAGGCGGGGCTACTTACCTGCTTGGACATGACGTTATCTACCGGTGTCTCCCAGGGTTCGTAGTGCTCGGGCAGCGGGCCTTCCGCCATGCCCGGCCCGAAGAAGCGGGAGAGGCCTTCCGGTTTCATGATGAACGGATAGTACCCGCCCTGGTTCATGGGCGCGGCGCCACCGTCCGGAACGTCACCGTCCCAGCCGCCTTTATCGCCTTTGGTCGCATTCCACTTGATAACCGGGTGCTCCGTATCCCAGGGATTACCATCCAGGTCAACGGAGGCGCGATTGTAGATGATGCGCCGGTTCACCGGCCAGCACCAGGCCCATTTCGAATAGAGGCCGATATTAAACGGACTGTCATCCAGGCCGCGCCGGCTGGCACGGTTGCCGGGTATCGGCGCATCCGGCTCATCTTCCGGTTCGACATAGCTGTTGCAGTAGAGCCAGTTGCCGGACGAGGTTGAGCCGTCGTCCTTGAGCTTGCTGAAGCTGACTGCCAGTTTACCGGTAGTCAGGTCATAGCCGTTGATTTCCTTGGCTACGGCGCGGACATCCGGGTGGCCGGCACCATAGTCCCAGTCGAGGTCGGCCAGGGACCCGGCGCTGGGTCCGCCCTCATCGGCATAGAGTTTCATAAGCCTCCTGGCTATCTGGTCCAGCATCCAGAGGTCGTCCTCGGAATCTCCGGGGCCATCGGCGGCTTTATAGCGCCACTGGCTCCAGCGGCTGCTGTTGGTCACGCTGCCCTCTTTCTCCCAGGAGTTCTTGGCGGGGAGGAGGAAGACCTCGGTCTTGATATTGGCTGTATCGGCTCCGGGACGTTTCCAGAAGTTGGCCGTCTCGGTTTGCCAGATATCGGTAACTACCATCCATTCCAGCTTATCCATGGCGGCCCGCTCCAGGTTGACGTTGGGCCCGCCGACTGCCGGGTTCTGCCCCCAGACCATCAGCCCTTTGATAACACCGCTATACATGGCTTCAAAGAGCGAGATGTGTGAATAGTTCTGGCCCGATTCTATCTTGGGCAGGTAATGGAAGCCGAAATCGTTGTTCTTGGTAGCGTTCTTGCCGTACCACGCCTTGAGCAGGCTGACCATATACTTGGGAGTGTGCTGCCACCAGTTGAGGCTCTTGGGGTCGTTGCTCTTGGGAGTAGTCCTCTC
>JAUWGD010000075.1 GCA_030606585.1 Dehalococcoidales bacterium
TGGCGACCCCGGGGGGATTTGAACCCCCGATCTCCACCGTGACAGGGTGGCATGTTAGACCGCTACACTACGGGGCCTTATAAAAGAGTCTAACAAAGGCCGGTTATTGTGTCAAGACACCCTGCTTTATCCCGTCTTAACCTCCCCCCTTCGCCTGGCATCTATTCCCACCCATGCCGCCCAGTTTCATCTGCTGCTTATCCCGTAAGATATCCCTCACACTTTATGGGAGAGGGCAGGATAAGAGTGGCTTCATTTCCTGTGTGGGGAGTGCGTAGCGAGAGGGGGCGCAGCCCCCTCTCAAGAATCCTCCCCCTCTCCAACCCGTTAATCTTAGGGGACATTCAATCTCGCTGGTTGGAGAGGGGTCAGGGGTGAGGTAGGCACACTGAATATGCGATAGCATCGCTAACATAACCTTGTTGTCTCCAATTCTGGTTTATGGTATAATAGCGTGAAATTCGCTTAGGATTCAGAAGGTGGCAAGAAAAAAACAGGAACCAAAAGTAGAAGATACCAGATTGCAGGACTACGAGATGGTTTTTATCATCAGCCCTGAAATCGCCGATGAAGCTTTAGAGGGTAAAATCGACGGTGTAAGCCAGTTCATTACCGGCAGGAACGGGGTTATCGACTCCGTGGAACAGTGGGGTAAGAAGAAGCTGGCTTATCCGTTAAAGCATTTTCTAGAGGGTAACTACGTTTTAGCCAAGTTCAAGTTAAGTCCGGCACGATGTAAAGAACTCGAAGCGAACTTGAAAATATCTGAAGAAATTCTGCGGCATCTTTTAATAAAAACAGGCGGTTAACTTCGAGGATTATCAAGCTCATGAGTTGTATCGGGGAGGTGCAGAGGCAATGCCGAGTCTGAACAAAGTGACGATTATTGGGAATATCGGGAACGAACCTGAGATGCGCTTTACTCCTAATGGCAAGCCGGTTACGTCTTTTTCCGTGGCTACCAACTGGGTCTATACTACACCGGAAGGAGAACGCCGGCAGGAGACGGAATGGTTCAATGTGGTGGCCTGGAACAGGTTAGCCGAACAGTGTAATCAGTTTCTCGCCAAGGGCAGGCTTGTTTACGCCGAGGGAAGGATACATACCAGGAACTGGGAAGGTCAGGATGGACAGCCTCATTCCAAGATAGAGGTAATTGCCAACAGGGTAATCTTCCTGGACAGGCGCGGGGCGGCCGTTCTGGCAGATGAGAGAGGGGAGGAAGCCGGGGCGATGCCAGAAGAGAAGCCAGATGATGCCGGAGTTATCCCGGATGAGAAGCCCGATGACACAGCCGTCGCCGAGATGGAGCCGGAAGACCTTCCGTTTTAATTAAAGACGAGATTATAAAATTAATATATAGAGGGCAGGATGGCACAGACTAGAGATACCAGAACCAGGAGACCGGGTAGGTCGAAGTATATACCCAAACGTAAGGTTTGTTTCTTCTGTCGGGATAAAGTAAAGCACATTGACTATAAAGACCCGGCATTATTGCGGCCTTATATATCGGACAGAGGTAAGATTTCGCCACGTCGTAAGAGCGGTGCCTGCGCCAAGCACCAGCGTGCGCTGGCTATGGCGATAAAGAGGGCGCGGCATCTGGCTTTGTTGCCGTACGTACCGGCACATATCAGTAAGACGGGGGGCGTCGGTTTAAGGATCTGATATTTCTGATTTTACTCGTTTCAATCTTTTCCATTCCCCAGTATAATGGTCTATTATTAGCAGGGAGTTAAAGTGCCAAAAAGGACATATCAACCGAAGAGAATTCCGAGGAAGCGTGAGCACGGATTTCTGAAAAGAATGAGCACTCGCGGTGGCCGCGCTATCCTTAAAGCAAGGAGATTAAAGGGCCGGCGCAAATTGACCGTCGTCTAATGGTCCCATTAATCGGCCCGGGCGGGGCAGCCGTGAGGGGAGAACAACATTTAACCAGGAAAAAAGAGTTCGATCTTGTTTATAATGAAGGCAAGACCTGGGCGGATAGAGAGATAGTCGTCAAGGCTCTGCCTAACGGACTTGAATTATCCAGATATGGCTTTACGGTCAGTCGGCGTGTGGGTAACGCGGTGGTTCGCAACAGGGTAAAGCGTTTGCTGCGGGAGATAATCAGGCAAACACCGCTGCAACCGGGTTGGGATATCATCTTTATCGCCCGTACTACGGCGGCGGAGGCTGATTTTAATAATCTTGGGGAGTCGGTCAGGAAGCTATTGCTCCAGGCCGGACTATTTGTGGGAGAATATGAAGGCGTTAGCCCTGGAGCTAATTAAGTTTTATCAGCTTACGCTGTCAAGAGTCATGCCGCCTTCATGTCGGTTCAGGCCGACCTGCTCCCAGTATACCTTCGAGGCTATAACGAAGTTCGGAGTGTTTAAAGGAATAGGCCTGGGAATCAGGCGTATTGTCCGGTGCCATCCGTTCAATCCGGGCGGTTATGACCCGGTGCCGTGATACCGGAAGGAGAATGTATTGAATTTAAAGGGTAAGTGGCGAGTCGGCCGTCTGGTTCTCCTGGCGATATTAGTCCTCGCTGTTTTACTGGTAGGCTTCGGCTGTGTCAAAGGCCTGGCGCCCATTGGATGGTCGGGTGGAAACGTATCCGGAGACACTCTGTTTGTGGGTTCCAAGGAAGGCCGGCTGGTGGCGATTAATCTGTCCGATGAAAGCCGTCTCTGGGCAGAACCGCTCAAGAAGGTCAGCCAGGGAGGGGGACTCTTCGGCTGTTCTCCGGCTATGGGTGGGGGTTGTGGTGGTTCTGCCGGCGTGGCTATCTACGGCACACCGGTGGTTGTTGGAGAACTGGTCTTTATTGCCGGGTACAACGGTAAAATTTACGCCTACAACATCGAGACGCTGGGACTGCGGTGGGTCTATCCCCGTGAAAACAACCTTAAGCCGTTTGTCGGCGGTCTCGCCGCTTATGACGGCAAGCTTTATATCGGCAACGAGGATGGCAAGATTTATGCCCTTGATGCCGCCACCGGTGACAACCTGTGGGAGTTCCAGACCGACGATAAGGTATGGGGAACGCCGGCCGTACACGAAGGCGTATTAATCGTCAGCTCTTTCGATAATAAGTTATACGCCCTGAACGCCGCCGACGGCAGCCTGAAATGGGATTTTACCGCGGAAGGCTCCATTATCGCCACGCCCCTAGTCTATAACGATGTGGTGTATATCGGGTCTTTTGATAGAAACCTGTATGCCTTAAATATCTTTGACGGCAGTCTCAAATGGAAATTTACCGGTGAGAACTGGTTCTGGGCCGAGCCGGTAGTCGTCGACGATGTCATTTACGCCCCCTGTCTCGATGGTAAGATATATCTCCTTAAGGTGGCTAACGGGGCAAATATTGATGAATATGACCTGGATAGTCCGGTATCCTCGAAGCCGGCTGTCGTAGGCAATACTATTATCTTCGCCACGCGAGCAGGGGTTATCTATTCGCTGAATACGGTAAACGGTGAAATCCTGCAGCTGGCGGACTTTGAACAGGATGTCGATGGCCCGCTTGCCGCACATGATGGAATCGTTTATATACATATGCAGGACATGTCGTTACAGCGTATAAACGCTGAAAGCGGGGCCATATTACGCTCTGTCTCTCTAGAGAGTCAGAATTGAGGTAGAATAATTTGAATCCCTGGGAACTGATAATACAACAGCCGGTAATCAACGTCATGATAGTGATGTCGCATTACCTGGCCGATAACTTCGGCATGGCAATCATCGCCCTGACCATCATCGTCAATATCTGTATGTATCCCCTGACCCTGAAACAGATAAGGTCCTCCAAGGCGATGCAGGACATGCAGCCCAAGATAGCCGAGCTTCAAAAGAAGTACGGCAAGGACAAGCAGAAGCTGGCCCAGGAACAGATGAGGATGTACAAGGAATCCGGCGTCAAGCCGGCCGGCTGCTTTATCACCATGATAATCCAGATGCCGGTGTGGATTGCCCTCTACCAGTCTATCATGCTGGCTCTGGCGGTAGCCCCGGAAGGCCTGCTGAATCTGTCCAAGTACCTTTACCCCTGGCCGATAGTCTATTCTGTTTTACCTTTAGATAAAAACTTTTTAGTGCTGGACCTCGCCCAGCCCAATTTCGTTCTGGCTATCCTGGTCGGTGTTACCATGTGGCTGCAGCAGAAGATGTCGATGGGCACACCGGCCGACCCCAAGCAGGCGCAGCAGAGCCAGATGATGCTCTGGATGATGCCCATGATGTTCGCCCTGCTGGCGCTATCCTTCCCCAGCGGACTATCTCTCTACTGGGTAGCCAACAGCGTCGTCAGGGTAGTTTTACAGTACCGGGTGACCGGCTGGGGCGGACTTCGCCGTAAACCGCCGGAAGCCACCGGTGATAGCGAGAGGAAATTTGTAAAGTTCGATGACCCGGAGGCCCAAGGGGAAAGGAAATCCGTCGATGATGTCGGCGCGGATATTGTCATAACTGATAGTGAAGCAACCCGGAAAGATGTCTATCACCCGTCGACGCCCAGTAAAACAAGGTATCAACCGGGCAAGGACAGAGCGCCGCGCCGCCGTAAGAGGTAAGACCGTTATCCGTAAGAGGTTGAGCATATGGAAATACCTGAGGAACAGAGCGAAATTTATGAGACTGCCAAGGGCATTCTGGAAAAACTCCTTGAACTGATGGACCTGCCCGCTACTGTCACGCTTTCTGAAGAATTCACCTCTATTGACGAGGAAGGCAATACTACTTCGATTGGCCTCAACATAGAAGGCGAGGACCTCGGCATATTAATCGGGCGTCGTGGCCAGACCATGGTCTCCCTGCAGCATATCGTCAGACTGATAATGACGCACCATACGGAGGAAAGACTGCCCATCGTTCTGGATGTGGAAGGTTACAAGCAGCGTCGCTGTGATGGACTGCGGGTTCTGGCTATGAGACTGGCCGAACAGGTAAATACGCGTAAGATGCCTTTCGCCATGGAACCAATGACCCCCTTTGAGAGACGCGTTATCCACCTTGCCCTGGCCGACCATCCCGATGTTATGACGGAAAGTACCGGTGTGGGTGATTCCAGGAAAGTGGTTATTACACCTAAAAAAATCCCGCACTATTGATATAATCAAATGTCATTCCAGCGAAAGCTGGAATCCAGAGGGGATATGGGGTACTGGGTTCCGACATTTATCGGGATGACATTATTCAAAAATCTATATGCAAGTTATTGATTTCCTCAATATATTGTGTTAACATAAAGCAGATAGAGGCTGTGACGGAGAAGAGTAGGGGCGGTAAAAAGGATATTTAGCGAGTCTGGTACGGTGCGAGCAGATATATCCTCACTCTGAAAATCACTCCTGAGCTACCAACCGAAAGGCAATCGGTGTAACGCCGCCGAGTAGATTTGGTCGGTTTCGTCAACCGTTATCCGTGACGAGGGCATGAATCGTGCCCTGAAGAGTGTCCCGATACTATCGGGGAAATTGGGTGGTACCGCGGGAAGTTATTAGTCTCGTCCCTTAAAGGCGAGGCTTTTTTATTTTGGTAAATATGTCATTGCGAGGAGCGTAGCGACAAAGCAATCTCTGGCGATGTCTCGAAAAATATCTTCGCTCTAAAAAAATAAAGTAGAAAATAAATTACAGTACCGGGGGGATGAAAATGTTTAAACCTGTCGAAAGCCGGGTCAGTTTTCCTCGGATGGAGGAGAAAATACTCGCCTGGTGGAAAGAAGAGGATATCTTCCGGCGCAGCGTTGAGGCGCGTAAGGACGGACCGCGCTTTGTCCTGTTTGACGGACCACCCACGCTCAACGGCAACCCGGCGCTTCACCATGTCCTGACCTCCGCTTTTAAGGACGTCATCCCGCGTTACAAGGTAATGAAGGGCTACTATGCCCCCCGTATCGGCGGGTGGGATACGCACGGCCTGCCGGTGGAGTTGGAAGTCGAAAAGCAGCTTGGTTTTTCCAGCAAGACACAAATCGAGGAATATGGAATTGACAAGTTCAACGAACTTTGCCGCCAGAGTGTTAACGGATACATGCATGAGTTTGAGGAGGTTATTGAACGCAGCGGTTACTGGGTCGACCTGGAACACCCCTATATCACCATGAAGAACGAGTATATAGAGTCGTGCTGGTGGATAATCAAGCAGATGTGGGAAAAAGGGCTGGTATATCAGGGCTATCGCGTTACCCCTCACTGTCCCCGCTGCGGCACATCTCTCAGTTCTCACGAAGTCGCCCAGGGCTATAAAGATACGGAAGACCCTTCGGTTTACATAAAGTTCAAGGTCTCCGGTGAGTCACCGGCAGGTTTTCCCGGGGATAAGCCGGTTTATTTCCTCGCCTGGACGACGACTCCCTGGACGCTGCCGGGTAATACGGCGCTGGCGGTAAATCCTGACATTGAATATGTAATAGTGGATGTAGGGGATGAATATCTCATTTTAGCTGACGCTTTAAGGGGGCAAGCTGGTTTGGGTGACTATAAGGTAGTAGAGCGGGTGGAAGGAAGCCATTTGGTAGGGGCAGAATATGAACCTCTTTATAATCCACATGAATATGGGGTGAAGAGGGAGTTCCTGCATGGAAAGCCGGATTTGGAAAATACGCAGGTGAATGTGGAGTTACGTGCTCAGGAAGCTCCAGAGCCAGCCCCCCTTACTGGACATGGTTTAACTTATAAGGTGATTGAAGCCGACTTCGTCTCTATTGAGGACGGCACAGGCATTGTCCACATCGCCCCCGCCTATGGCGAGGTTGACTATCAGGCCATGTTGGATGATCTCCTGGACTTTGTCCACCACGTAGATTTACAGGGCAATATCACCGGCAGCTATGCTTTCGCCGGCAAGTTCGTCAAAGACGCCGACCCCATGATAATTGATGATTTGAAATCACGTGGATTGCTGCTCCGCGTCGAGACCATCAAGCATACTTACCCCTTCTGCTGGCGCTGTGAGACGCCGTTGCTATACTACGCTAAGGAGACCTGGTACATCAAGACTACCGCTATGAAAGACAATCTTATCTCCGGCAATGAGGAGATAAATTGGTACCCGGAGCATATCAAGTCCGGCCGCTTCGGCGACTGGCTCCAGAATAATATCGACTGGGCTTTTTCCCGGGAGCGCTACTGGGGCACGCCGCTGCCGGTATGGCGCTGCGATTCCTGCGACGCTTTTGAGTGCGTTGGCGGCATGAACGAGCTTAAACAGAAAGACGGTTTTTCCGGCTTCAAAGAGCCCCTCGACCTGCACCGTCCGTACGTTGATGAGTTGATTTTTACCTGCGCTAAATGTGGCGGTAAGATGAAGCGTGTCCCCGAGGTTATCGACGCCTGGTTTGATTCCGGGGCGATGCCGCTGGCTCAGAGCCACTATCCGTTTGAAAACGATACCCTGCTCGAAGACGGGCGGTTTCCGGCCGACTATATCTGTGAGGCCGTCGACCAGACCCGCGGCTGGTTCTACAGTCTGCACGCCATATCCACTCTATTGTTCGACAAGCCATGCTTTAAAAACGTAATCTGCCTGGGGCATATCCAGGACGCTAAAGGCGAGAAGATGAGCAAGCGTAAGGGGAATGTCGTCTGGCCGTTTGAGGTCATCAAGAAACACGGAGCCGATGCCCTGCGGTGGTATCTCTATACGGCCTCGGCGCCGGGCAACCCGCGCCAGTTCGATGAAAAGCAGTTGAACGAGGTATCCCGCCGCTTCCTTTCGACGCTCTGGAATGTCTATTCTTTCTTTGTCATGTACGCCAACATCGACGATTATAAGCCCGCCGCGGAGACAGCCCCATTGCCCGAGGCTGAGCTTGACAGGTGGGTTCTCTCCGAGCTTAACCAGCTCGTTAAGGACGTAGATTCGGCATTGGACGGCTACAGCCTCACCGAAGCCGGCAGGAAACTGGAAAGCTTTGTCGATGGTCTGTCCAACTGGTACGTCAGGCGGAGTCGGAGGCGCTTCTGGAAGAGTGAAAACGATGCCGATAAGCTGTCCGCCTATAACACCCTTTACGAGTGCCTGGTAACGCTGGCCAAATTGATAGCCCCCTTTACCCCCTTCCTCGCCGAGGAGCTCTATCAAAACCTGGTACTGTCGGCTTTCCCCGGTGCTCCGGAAAGCGTGCACCTGGC
>JAUWGD010000050.1 GCA_030606585.1 Dehalococcoidales bacterium
GACGGGCCCGGAATTACACCCCATTCACATCCGTTTATCGAACTTTTCTGCTATTTCGGGACCAACGTAGACGACCCCAGCGACCTCGGCGGCGAGATAGAGTTCTGGCTGGAAGACGAAGAGTTCCGGCTGACCAAGAGCTTTATGGTCTATATTCCCGCCGGGATGAAGCACTGCCCGCTAAGGTTTCACCGCATGGACGCTCCCATGTTTCACCTGACCATAGGGTCGGGCCAGAAATACGTATAGGCTGGAGATATTACGACTCCGGCTTTATTTTTTTCTAAGAGAGAGGTAACGGAAATGGCGGAAAAGAGAAATGCCAAGAATGTTGTCGATTATGATAAACCCGGTCCGAAATTACCGGCGAATCGCCTTAAAGTTGACCCCAAGTTCGTGAGAAATATAGTCCACGTGGATGCCGATACCGTACCCGGCGCCGAGTTCTACAGCGAGGCCAGGTGGATAGTACCGGGTTCCGAAAGTGAGATTAAGCTGGTAGACTCACATACCCATAGCTTCGGGGAGTTAATCGGCTTCTTCGGGTTTAACTACGATGATATCCAGGACCTGGGCGCGGAAATAGAGATAACGATAGATAACGAGACTCACAAGGTAACTAGGAGCTTCGCGTCTTTCGTTCCGGCGGGCGTACAGCACGGGCCGTTAATCATCCGGAACGTAAAGCGGCCGATATTCCACTTCATCGCCGCAGACACTGAAAGATACGAATAGAACACAGGGTGACCTGATGCGTGAACAATCTCAACCGGGGCGGCGTATAGCTACGATGAGCTTACTAACCCAGTCTAACCGGCGGCGGGGGGAGGTTGAACTTCTCCGGTTCCGGAACTGGTGACATACTTTTTCTGCGAAAGTCGAGCAAAACGGGTATGAGCAGCCCTACGGTCAGTAACAGTGTCAGCACGTCGGTAACCGGGAACGCCAGCCATACACCGTCTATTCCCCAGAACCGCGGGAATATGAGCACCGTGGGAAGCAGGAACAGGGCCGACCTCGACAGCGAGGTAACAATCGCCCGGACTACCTTGCCGATTGCCTGAAAGATGAGCTGACCGACCATCATCAAGCCTATTAAAGGCATTACCAGAAAGACGCGCTTGGCAGCGTAGACACTTATATCAACAAGCTCGGTATCGGTAGTGAAGATACGCAGGAACGGTTCCGGGAAGAAATACAGGGCAACAAAGGCTATAATACTCATGGCACTTGCGTAAGTAACCCCAATCCTGATTACCTTTAAAGCCCGGTCAAAACGCCTGGCGCCGTAATTGAAACCGAGTATCGGCTGGAGACCCTGCCCGATGACCATCCCCGGCATCAGGGCGAACATCATGATACGGTGAAGAATGCCGAAGGCCGCAATATGAATATCTCCCCCATAGGAAACGAGTAACCTGTTGACAAAAACAGAGGCAATGCTCCCGGCAACCACCATGGACAGGGCGGAGACACCGATGGCGAGAATATCTCTCATTATCCCCCATTGAATAATCAGGTTTTTAGGAAGCAGCCTGAGGAAGCTCTTTTTTCTAATATGATAGCTCAGGAAGTAGAGGGTAGAAACAAACTGGGCTATTACCGTTGCCAGGGCGGCCCCCTGGACTCCCATGTCCAGAAGTATAATAAACACGGCATCGAGTACTATGTTCAAGCCGGCACCGATAATCATGCCTATCATAGGGACGCGGGCGTTTCCTTCGGCCCTGATGAGGGTATTCATCGACATGGAAAAGGTCATGAAAAACATGCCGAAGAGAATTATCCTCATGTAGTCGCGGGCAAAGGGGATGATAGTATCCGACGCACCCATGAGCCTGAGCCAGAAATCTACGTTGGACAGGCCGACAACCATGACTATGGCAGACAGGATGACAGTGCCGCTGAAGGCGTTACCGAGGGCATGTTCGGCTCTCTGAATATTATTAGCACCAATCATCCTGGAAATGAGTGAAGCCCCACCCATCCCCATCATCTGCCCGATGCCCATCGAGAACATCTGGAGCGGAAAGACTATGGAGAGACCGGCGATACCGAGGGGGCCGACGTACTGACCGATAAATATAGTATCGACGACGTTGTATAACGTCATGACGAACATGCCGAAGAATGCGGGGAGGGTAAGCTTTACCAGCAGCCCACCGATTCTGTCGTCGTCAAGTACGTTGCGATTTTGACCGTCCATCATTCTATGCGCCATAGAGACACCCCCGGCAGCTAGTCAATCACCCGGCTGCCTTCTGTAGTGTTCAATAATTGACCGGCGGGTAAGGGACCGGTATTCTCCTGTTTTTCTGATGTAACCGCTTCCCTGAGCTTCTTAATCAGGGGATAAATAAGGGCCAGCGTCAGTAAGAAGGTTAATGCGTCCGCAAGCGGGAACGCGAGCCATACGCCTTCCAGTCCCAGGAAACGCGGCAACATGAGTACCAGCGGTATCAGGAACGCCACCGGTCTCACGATAGCCGTAATAAACGACTCCATCGCCTTGCCAACCGATTGGAATACCAGTGAACCTACCATCAGGAAACCCAGCAGGGGCAGGGCCAGGAAGATACGCTTGGCCGCAAAGCCGCCCACGGTGAGAAGCCGCGGGTCGTCGGTGAAAATACCGATAATCGGTTCGGGAAAGAAATAAAGCACCAGAAAACCAATCATGGAGATTCCTGTAGCGGCGATAATCGCCATCTTCATACTTCTCAAAGCCAGGTGATAACGTTTGGCCCCATAGTTGAAGCCCAGTATCGGCTGGAGTCCCTGGCCAATGACCATGCTGGGCATTATGGAAAACATCAGGAGGCGCTGGATAATGCCAAAGGCCGAGAGGGCATAATCGCCACCGAAACTGACGATAGTTCTCATAATAAGTATAGCGGATATACTACCGGCCACGGTGCGCACGAACGAAGCAACGCCTATGGCGAAGATTGATTTCAGTATTTTGAAATCGGGGACGAGGTTGCTCGCGCGGATTTTCAGGTAGCTGCTCCCGGTGTAATAGTAGCTCAGAAGGTACGCCATGGCGACAACCTGTCCTATGACGGTAGCCAGGGCAGCTCCCGTAACACCCATTTTCAGCCATATTATGAATATAGCGTCCAGTACGATATTAAGCCCGGCGCCCATTATCATGGCGGTCATGCCGACACGGGCATTGCCCTCGGAACGCACGAAGCTGATGATGGCCATGCCGGAAATGGCGACAATGGTGCCGGCCATGGTAATAGTCAGGTAGTCCCTGGCGTAGGGAAAGACCGCTTCCGAGGCGCCGATAAGCCTGATCCAGAAGCCTAAAAACGGCAGGATAACGACAGTGACCAGCAGGGATAGAATTATGATAGCGGTGATACCGTTACCCAGAGCGCGTTCCGCCCTGGTATTATCACCAGCGCCGATTAACCTTGAGATTAGCGACGCTCCGCCCAGGCCTACCATCTGCCCGAGACCCATCGCCAGCATTTGCAGCGGGAAGCTTATGGAAAGCCCGGCAATAGCGAGCGGGCCGACAAATCGACCGATAAAGATGGTATCCACCACGTTGTAAAGGGTCATGACAAACATGCCGAAGAAAGCCGGCAGGGTCAGTTTCACCAGCAACCGTCCGATATGGTCGCTGTCAAGCACATTATGATTTTGTTGTTGCGTGTTTTGCATAGATATATTTACACTTCCTTGATGGTATTACCGTACCAGAGGGATATAGGGGCCGTTTACTGCAGTTTTAGCAGCGTGTCCCGTAGAGTTCTTAACGAATGCGATAAATCTTCGATTTCGCCATCTTCGAGGGAGGATATATATTCCCGTACAGCGGTTATTATATTGTTCTCATGTATCTCAAGAAATTTTCTTCCCTTATCAGTGAGGGCGATATTCAGGGTCCGCCTGTCGGCGGAATCCATTTCTCTTTCCACTAAATTTAATTCAACAAGTTTATCCAGCAAGTGAGTCATTTGAGCTTTGGCTATTAGTAATTTTCCGCCGATTTCGGCGGGGTGCAGGGTGCCTTCTTCTTTAAGCACCATCATAATTTCAAAATGAGGGAACTTAATATCCACGTCGATATCGGCCAGGGTAACGTTAATCAGTTTCTTGCGTATTATTCTGAAAACAAGGGGTGGTATTGATAGTAAATCTACGGCAACTTCGCCCAGAATGTCGCTGCGCATATTAAATTTCCTCCTGTTAACCCGGTCGGGGATGTTAGTATATATACTTAATAATATATATTTTTAAATGTACATTTACTATATAGTTTATATTATAAACTATATTATGAGAAAAGTCAAGCCCTTTTTTGTCAGGGTTCGCTTTGAATTCGGTCAGAGGTTATTACCGGCAGGCTGGCGTCTTACCTCTTACAGGTGCTATCATGATAGTCAGCGAGGAGACAAATGGTGGATATCAACCTGACTTTCATGGGGGCAACCCGCGGCGTGACCGGCTCCCGATATCTGGTAGAGGCGAACGGTATAAAGCTGCTGGTAGACTGCGGGCTTTACCAGGAAAGGAAATTCCAGCACAGGAACTGGGAGCCGTTTAAAGTCCCGCCGCAGGAACTCGATGCCGTCCTGCTGACCCACGCCCACCTGGACCACTGCGGCCTGCTCCCCAAGCTGGTTAAAGAGGGGTTCCGGGGCAGGATAATCTGCACCCCGGCTACCGCCGACATCACTGAAATTATCCTCCTCGATTCGGCGAAAATACAGGAAGAAGACGCCGCCTACAAGAAAAAGCGGCATATGCGGGAAGGGAGACAGGGCCCCTATCCCGAAATCCCGCTCTACACAATCGCCGACGCCGAGGCAACATTACCTCTGTTTGATACCATCGATTACAACGAGCCGGTAAGCATCGGAGAAGGCATCGAAGCCACCTTTCACGACGCCGGCCACGTGCTGGGCTCGTCCATGATAAAGCTGGTAATCAGCCAGGGAGGCGAAAAGAGGAGCATCGTCTTCTCCGGGGACATCGGCAGGTGGGACCGTCCGATACTGCAGGACCCGAGCTTCTTCCGCAGGACCGACTATATCGTCATGGAGTCCACCTACGGCGACCGGAAACACGAGGACGCCAATGAAATCGGCGACGACCTCGCGGAAATAGTGAACGCGGCTTTTAAGGCCGGCGGCAAGATAATCGTCCCCAGCTTCGCCCTGCAGCGCGCCCAGGAAATAATGTACTATCTCAACGTCCTGAAAATTGAAAAGCGCATACCGAACCTTAAGGTCTACCTTGACAGCCCGATGGCGATAAAAATCACCAGGGTATTCAAGCGTTACCACGAGCTTTTCGACCAGGAAATGAAGGAATTATTACACAATCGGCAGTCACCTTTCGACTTTTCCGGCCTGACAATGGTGGAGACCGCGGAAGAATCCAAAACCCTGAACAGCATCAAGGAAACGGTGATGATTATCGCCGGCTCGGGGATGTGCACCGGCGGTCGTATCAAGCACCACCTCGTTAACAATATCTCGCAGCCGGAAAACACCCTACTCTTCGTCGGCTACCAGGCGCAGGGCACGCCGGGCAGAAGTATCGTCGACGGCGCCAGGAGTGTTAGAATACACGGCATAAGGCGCCCGGTCCGCGCCCGGATAGCCCAGATATACGGCTTCTCGGCGCACGCCGACAGGGACGAACTCATGAAATGGCTTTCCAAGCTGTCGGCAGAGCCCAGGCATGTTTTCATTACTCACGGAGAGAAAACCGCCGCCGAGAAGTTCAGCGCGTTTCTGAAAGAAAAAACCGGCTACGAAACATCAGTGCCGGCTTATGGCACCAGAGTAAGGCTGGAATAAGAGTATCCATAACATCAGGGAGGGACCATGCACGACGAATATGAAATCAATAAACTGGCCAAAGAAGAATCCTGGCGGATGTTCCGCATCATCGGGGAGTTGGTGGAGGGTTTCGACAGCCTGGCCGATATCGAGCCGGCCGTGACGATATACGGTTCCGCCCGACTCCAACCCGATGACGAACTGTATGCCCAGACCGAGGAAACCGCTTATCTACTCGGCAAGGCCGGATTCAATGTCATGACGGGCGGCGGCCCCGGCGTCATGGAAGCCGCCAACAAGGGGGCGAGTCGGGCTGAGGTAAAGTCGGTCGGTCTGAATATCCAGCTGCCCCAGGAGCAGGTGTGCAACGATTACGCGAACAGGTCAATAACGTTTCATCATTTCTTCGTGCGCAAGGTAATGCTGGTGAAATACGCCACCGCCTTCGTCATCATGCCCGGCGGGCTGGGCACCCTGGACGAAGTCACCGAGGTACTTACGCTGATACAAACAGAGAAGATAAAGCCTTTCCCGGTGATACTATTCTCTACCAAATACTGGCGCGGATTTCTCGACTGGTTGAAAGCAACGGTACTGGACTGCGGCGCAATATCCGCGGAGGACTTCGATTTGCTGCGGGTATTCGATTCCCCCAAGGACGTCGTCGGCGCGGTGGAAAAGTGGTACAAAAAGCATGAAGTCGTGGGGAAGAAAGCGCTGCAAGCATAATACCTGCATAAGCTGTATTTTTTACAACCCGCCCCTTCTACTTTTTATCATTCTCTTTTATGCGGAACCCTTCTTCCAGGCCCCGGCCTTTTCCATCAGCTCCCTGGCGGCGTTGAGGGCGGTAGCCGTGTAGCGGGGCCCGGAAATCATGACGGCCAGCTCGTTGAGATGTGAATCCCCCTCAAGTGCTTCCAGCGTGCTGACGGTGCGTTCACCCGCCATCTTTTTACTGACACTGAAGTGGGCATCGGCAAAGGCGGCTATCTGGGGCAGGTGGGTCACGCAGATTACCTGGTGGTTGCGGGAAAGGTTCCAGAGCTTCCTGCCGATGACTTCACCACTTCGCCCGCCGACGCCAATATCTATTTCATCGAAAATAAGCACCGGAATCGTATCCGCCTCAGCCAGGGCGCTCTTCATGGCCAGCATGAAGCGCGAGACTTCACCGGTGGAGGCGATTCTATCCAGGGGTTTCATAGGCTCGCCGGGATTGGTCGAGGCAATAAAAACGACATCGTCAACGCCGGTAGATTCGAACCGATAACATTCGCCGTCGGGGAAGGGTATTCCTTCCGGGGCGACCTCCTGCGTGATAGATACATCGAATTCCACCTGCGCCATAGACAGTTCGGCAAGCTCTTTTTTCACCGCCGCGGCGAGTTTTTGCGCCGCCTGCGCGCGCTGCCCGGACAGCCGGGAAGCAAGCTCTACCATCTCCTGCTTAAGCTGCTCCCGCCTATTTTGCAACTGCTCGCGCCGCTCGCCGGAGGAAGTCAGCCCTTCCAGTTCCACCCCGGCTTTTGTAAGGTATCCCAGAACGGATTCTATAGAGCCGCCGTACTTCCTCTTGAGGCTCCGGATGAGTTCCAGCCTGTTCTGGACTTCCTCAAGGCGCGACGGGTCATAGTTCAGACTATCGCCGTAGGAGCGGACTTCGCGCGCCAGCTCTTCGAGTCCGTGCACTATCTCCTCGAGATAGCCGAGCTTCGTCTGCAGAGAGGGGTCGGCCTCGACGGCATTCTTGAGCACGGGGAGGGCCTCGTTAACCTTATCCACAACCGAAGACGATGCCGAGACGCTATCGTCGCCGTAAATTATCCGGTAAATATCATAAGAAGCCGCTTTCAGCTTTTCCGCGGAAGTCAGGAGGGTAAGCTCCTTTTCGAGTTCTTCGTCTTCTCCTTCCCGCATTTCCGTCTTCTCGATTTCGTCAATCTGAAAAGCGAGCAGCTCCTTCTGCCGGGCCAGTTCCTGTTCGTCGCGGGACAACGCCTTAATGTCGCGTTCTATCTGATGAAGCTCCGCAGCCATGGCGCCGAAATCGTGTCTGAGTCCCAGAGTATGGGCGCAGGCATCCAGAAAGTCCAGGTGCCGGTCTTTATTCAACAGTGAAAGGTGTTCGCTCTGACCGTGGATATCAACCAGGGCCGCGCCGATACCCCGCAGCAGAGAGCGCGATACCGCCTGCCGGTTCACCCGCGGCGTGGTGCGTCCCTGCCGTCGAAAATCGCAGGCGAGGAGGAGGGCGTCATCGTCAACCTCCAGGCCTTTATCAGCCAGCAGTTTCCGGAGTGCTTCCTCTCTATTGCTGCTGGCTATAAGGAACACTCCCTCAACCCGTGCCTCGTCCGAGCCGTGACGGATATCTTCTTCCTGTATCCGTCCGGAGAGGAGGGCTTCCACGGCATCCACCACCAGCGATTTACCGGCGCCGGTCTCCCCGGTAATGACGTTCAGCCCGGCGGCGGGCTTCCAGTTTATCGCCTCAATGATGCCGAATCCCTTGACGGTCAGTTCATCCAGCACGTTTCGCTTCCTTATTCATCGGCTTCACGTTTATCCATAGAAAATTCCAGATTCACCGGTATCTCCCGGAACGGCAGCTGCAAGTCCTTCTTCAGGTCGTTAGCGTTACGGGGCGCGTAAGCCTGCCAGTGGTTATTCAAAAATGCGAAGAGCATCTTCACTTTTTCCCCGGTGATTTTTACTCTCTCTGCCAGTTCGGAGATTTCCTCAGGGGAATAGAGGTACCGGTAACGCGTCTCGCTATCGCCGGTCCACCAGTCCTTGGCATTCCGGCCGTGAAAGCGGAAATAGGCGGTATCCGCCGTTATGGGTATATCAGCCGCGACCGAGGACTGAAACTTCGGTTCGTCAATCTGCACCCAGGTCATTTTATTCTCGCGGAGCAATTCCTCGATGCCGTCATCATCACTCCAGCTGCGGTGCCGTAGCTCCACGGCAAGGGGGTACTCGCTGAAGGTCCCGGAGAGCGCACCGAGTATCTGCCGGCCGTAGTCGTCGTTCTTAAAGCTGGGCGGGAACTGCGCCAGCAAAGCCCCGAGCTTGCCGTGCTTTACCAGCGGCTCCAGGCTGCGTTTGAATTCGTCAACATCCTTCTGCGAAATAGCCGCCTCTTCCCCGTAAGCCTCTTTGTACATCCTGGGGTGGGTGAACTTCTGCCAGAGCTTGACGGAAAACAGGAACCCTTCCGGAACGCGGCGTGCCCAGTTATAGACGTAACCCGGATTGGGCGGCCGGTAGAAAGAGCTGTTAATTTCCACCGTATTGAAGAATTGGCTGTAATACTCCAGCTCGTTTATCTTCCCGGCGGGGTAGAAATAGCCTTTCCAGGTGCCCTCGCCTTTAGGGTAAGACCAGCCCGATGTACCGATGTAGATATCAGCTCCAGAGGGCATTATTCCCCTCCCCCAGACTTTGAAACAATTATACCCCAACCGACAAAGCGAATACCAAAATAAAGAGATAATTTTTATACTGTCATTCTCTGGCTTGACCAGAGAATCCAGAACCCCTTTTCACCACCCTCTGGATTCCCGCCTGCGCGGGAATGACACCAATCTTAAAACAAAGAGAACCACCGGGCGGCAGGTGTCCGCCCCGATGGCTCCCTTAAACACTTTTTATAGCATTACGCTACAGGGTTCTACAAATCAGTCCACCGGCAGGAGCGGGGTGTACACTCCCGCTTTAAGGATGGCGAATCTTAACGCCAGGCCGCCGATTATCTCGCTGACAACGGCGGTAATCAGCAGTCCGGACGAAACCTCCCCGGCAAAATAGGTGGTGATAGAGATAACAATCGGTATGGCTATGCCGAACAGGAAAACGCCAATCCAGAAGAGCGGGGCAAGACTTCCGCCGACAAGTCGCTTGACGGCATCCTTCGCCGAAATGCCGCTATAGGTAGTGTTCCAGAGGTACACGCCGATGATAATGGCAAAGGCTATCAGCACGACACGAATAACGTTCTCAAGCGCCACAAGCTGGGCATGGTCGCCGCCCATGGTGATGGCCAGGAGTATGGCCAGGCCACCGGAGAGACCGCAGGTAACGAAAAGGATCGGGACAATCGCCGAATTCCACATCTTGATAGCGCTAACATAGCTGACGGCGAAGCCGGTATAGATAGACTGGGCAAAGGCGAAAATGCCGGCCAGCACCTTTAACGCGGTTATGGCGCCGGTTGCCTCCGGGACCCACTGGGACAGGATAAGCTGTATCGTAGTCAAACCGATAAACAGCATTATGAATATAAAGCCGCGAGCTATCCAGGAAGTGCCCGGTTTCATAAACATCCGCCAGGACCGGAACGGGTGGCTCAGGTGCGCCATATAGGACACACCCATCAGCAGGGAGAGCAGCCAGGCCACGAACATACCCAGCAGGCTATCGAAATACGCCGCAGCCAAATAGAGACCGCCGGCGATGCCTCCCAGGAAAAAGGCAAAGGCAATAAAGTTCCCCCGGCCGTCTATCCAGTCTTTCTGTTGCTGGTACTTCACCATGAAATCATATGGTTTTGTTTGACTCATTTCCGTATGCCTCCCCTTTAATTACTTGGTTAGTCAATGTAGTAAATTGACGGGTCCGTGCCGAATTCCGGATGGAAGGGATGCCCGTGCTTTTCCTTGATTATCCGGTTAATCTCGCTATTGGGGTCGTCGAGGTCGCCAAAGTGTATTGCCTTGGTGGGGCAGCTGATAACACAGGCGGGGGTCGCCTCGCGGTCGACACCGGGTGTTAGTCCTGCCGCAATACCGGAATCGATTCTCTCCTTGCAGAAGATGCACTTCTGCACGACACCCGGCTGGTGGGGATACAATTCCCGTCCCACTTTTTCGTGCTCGGTCAGCTCCTGACCCGGGAAATACTGCGCATTCTCATCTTCATACATCATCCGCATCTGATAGGGACAGGCAATCATGCAGTACCGGCAACCGACGCATTTATCCTCGTCGACCCAGACAATGCCGTCTTCGCGCTGCTGCGTGGCGCCTGTCGGGCAAACCTTGACACAGGCCGGGTCCGCACATTGATTGCAGCGTACGTTATA